>DATLVJ010000795.1:0-6347 GCA_035577585.1 Candidatus Limnocylindrales bacterium | reverse complement strand
TTGCCGACGTTCGCGCACGCGATGAGCAGCACAAATACAACGACGGCAAACATTATTTCAAGTGTGGGGAGCAGAGTCCGCGCATTGTTGAAGGGTGTCTGCCATAACGGCCATAGTTTGATGCCGCGGCCGCGGTTGGTTGCCGGATAGTCGTTTTCCAGCCGCCTTGCCACGGCGGAAATCTCTTGCTGCGCCTGCGAAAGAGTCACACCAGGTTTCAGCCGCGCATACGCCTCAATCCAGCGCGCGCCGCGATCTTCCAGTTTGTAGTCGCCCCCCTCAAAAGTTTCTTCCATTGAGGCGGGAACCCAGAACTGCATGGCCCAGCCCACGAAGGTCCCATAAAACCCTTCCGGTGCAACGCCGATGATGGTGTGCATCACGCCATTGAGCCGCTGCGTTTTCCCGATGATTTGAGAATCGCCTTTGAATCGCCCTTGCCATAACTGGTAGCTGATCACCGTCACAGGGTGCGCATTTCGCCCGGAGTCTTCACCCGCTTCGAACCCACGGCCAAGGATTGGGTGGACTCCGATGGCATCAAAATAGTTGGCGGATACGATGCTGCCCCTGGTGGCCTCGGCGCGGTCACCTGTGCTCAGGGTGGTGCTGGTAATTTTGGTCACAAAAAAGGAGTCAACCAGCTTGCAACTGCTCTGCAAATCCAGGAAGTCCGGCCAGGAAGTGAGCTCGGGCTCTCCCAGGGCCGTTCCGGAAAGTGCAAAGAGTTGCTCCTGATGAACCACCGCCGGGTAGGGACGAAACAGGATTCCTTCCATCCAACTGAAGACGGCGGCATTTGCTCCGATGCCCAGGGTCAGGCACAGAATCGCCAGAATCGAGAAACCCGGACTACGCCGGAGCATCCGCAGGCCGAAACGGAGGTCTTGCCACGAGGTCTCGAGCATCGGGAGTCCCCGCTGGTCGCGGTACGTTTCCTTGGCTCGCTCGACGCCGCCGAAACTGCGGAGGGCTTCGCGGCGTGCCTCAGCGGCAGACATGCCCTTTCGGAGGTTGAGGTCGATGGCCATCTCCAGATGCGAACGAAGCTCCTCGTCCAGGTCGTCCTCGAGCCGCGGGCGGCGGAAGAACGCGGCGAGACGCTGAACGAAGACGCGGAGATTTTCAGGCATAGGCTATG
Source organism: Candidatus Limnocylindrales bacterium (assembly GCA_035577585.1). Taxonomy (GTDB): domain Bacteria; phylum Acidobacteriota; class Terriglobia; order Acidiferrales; family UBA7541; genus Acidiferrum. The sequence goes on along the minus strand of DATLVJ010000795.1, from coordinate 5,206 downwards.
ACGTCCTTAGGACCCGATTGATCATCGCGGACATGCGACTCCAGCTTTCGGCTTCTTCCAGGAGTTGCTTGCGCCCAGCGCGCGTCAAAGAGTAGTACTTCGCCTTGCGATTGTTTTCCGAAACGCCCCATTTGGAGGCAATCCAACCGCGCTGCTCCAGCCGCAGCAAGGCGGGATAGAGAGTTCCCTGGTTTAATTGCAGCAGGTCTTCCGAAACCTGCTGGATGCGCAGTGCGATCCCAAAGCCGTGCATTGGGCCCATGGAATCTAGAGTTTTCAGCACCAGCAAGTCGAGTGTTCCCTGGAGGACTTCGGATTTGGAAAGTGGCATATGCTCCTTTAGACGATCAACAGGAGAAAAGGCGAGCTTAGCACATTCCTTTTGAACGTCAACAGGAGTTCGGGGGGAGTCTCAAGGCGGCTGCCGTGTGATTCACGGCCGCCGAAGAATACATTCCGGACGCGGCATAACGGTGAGGTGGAGGTTTTGCCCTACCCTACGTCACGGCTCACGGATTAGCGAGATGAGGTGAAACGGCAACTTCACTTCTTCTATGAGTTTGCCGGTACGGTCGTCCAAGCGATACACTTTGCCGTTTTGACCGAGGTACCAGGTGCCACGGCTATCGGGGGCAGGATGGAAACACTCGCCGCCGTCACCATCAAGAGGCTCCGGAGCGGCAAAGCGAGTGAGTTCATCGAACGTATTTGCATCCCACGAAACAATGTCGCCTTCGGATACGGCGAACAGGCGCGAGCCATCTCGAGACGCAACGGGACAGCAGCGGATCCGGGCGATTTTCTGAACCAGCCTCTCTTCGTTTTTGCCGGTGCGCGAGTCAGTATAGCTTTCCTTTTCGCCGTACTTCTGCGTTTCGGTCCAATGTTGAAGCACCTTCCGGGCATCCGGGTTGTAGAGGATCAAGGCTGGGCTTCTTTGTTTGTCCGTGAGCAAAACAAGATTGCCGTTTGCAAGCACAACCAGGTTGTCGATCTCGCGGACTGATGCAATATTCGCGCTTTTCGCAATTTCCCGGACAGAGATGTAGTCCACTGCCTGGTTTCGCGCGTCCAAGGCCACAACGTTTTTCCCGACGAGGTAGAGCCGCTTGGAATTCGGAGCGTAGACAAACACCGGACGGAACAAGGACAAACGGGGCCAGGAGGAGAGAACTGGCGGCGCATCGGGAAAATCTCCAGCAACGGCCGGTGTGGACGTGTCGAGGATAACGAAACCGTTTCCGCCCCTTCCCGTGTCACAAGAAAAATACGCCAGGCTGGTTACCGGATGAACAAAGATGTGGTCGAGGCACATGGCGCCCTGGATCTGAAAATCCTTCATTGCCCACTGGCCCTTGCTCTCGAGAGCGGGCGCGGAAACACGAAGCAGCGAGGAGCTTTGCAGTTGGGCGTCGGTTAGAAGGATGGCGTCGCGCGCGCCGGTAAGCATGCCGGACGTCATGCTCAGCGTTTCTCCGCTGTGAGTTTGCCGCTGAACGCTCAACGAGCGCACAACTTGCAATGTCGCCGAATCCACTTCATACAGTCGGACATCTTTGCTCGCGGATTCCGGAGAGCCCAACGCGTAGAACACGCGCTCTTGCGCCGCAATCCCCCTGGTCATGGCGGCGGCAAAGACTGCTGCCATGACGAGAGTGCGAAAGGGTACTGCCCAGCTTGGGGACATTGCTGTGTTAGTTGAGCGAGTCTGCCTCACGGATGGCATCCTTTCTTCGCATTGAGCCAACTCTGATTTGTGAATATGTTTTGGACAGCCAAGGCATTTTGCTGGCCGTCGAGCACTCCCTGGGTGACCGTGCGAGTTTTCCCGTTAAACGTGAAGGTGTCGCCGACCTCGTATGAGATGGGAGTGAGAACTCCATTCTGGTAGTCAAAACCAGGAGGCACGTTGGAACCATGGTTGTACATGTAGTAGGCGACCGTGGCTAGATCCGAGTTGCTTGGACTGCTGACACCCAAGCCTTGCAAGTAGCGCTGCGCGGCATTGAGATCGCTGTTCAAAATAGCCGAGCCGATTTGCACGTTATATTGCCAGTCATTGGCCAGGCGTTGCTGATCGATCACCACGTGAGTGCCATCTGGAAGAGTAACCTTCTGGCCGTCGTTATTATCGTTGACCTGCATAATGCCGATGTCCGCGGAAGTTACCTGGCCGCTCTTATTCTTGTTTTGGCTGATCAGCGGGTCTCCGTCCCCATCAAATTGCGTCCATCCGCTTTCACGCATTGCGACGGCGCGGTTGATGTCGCTATCAAAGTTACCCGATTGCGAATCGAAAGCCGCACTGAGATCCGAGCAGGACGGGTTGGTATTTTGCCTGTCCTTGGGATCTTGTGTGGTGCTGCCGCCAAACAGGCCGCCTTCGATCAAATAGCCGGCGGATCCATCCGCACGCTGGTCAATCCACACGCTGCCGACCCATTGATTCATGACAATGGTATCGCGGGGGATGGTAACGGTGTCACCCGCGTTGACTTCGCTTTGCACATTTTGCAACACGTCTTGGGAGACGTTGAGGGTCGGAAGAAGCGCCGCGGCATTGGTTTGGTCGATCTGATAGACCGGAATTCCGTTGGCATTAGCAAGCTGCAGGCCTCGGATGGTCGAAATGGACTGAATTCCTGTGTACCTGTCCCACAGGCGCGATTCGTAAAACGAACTGGCCACGCCGTCCATTTGGAGCCACTGGATTTGGTGGCTGTCGTCGCCGTCGTCTGCGAAAAGATTGCTGGAGATCCGCTTGGCGTCAATTGTCCAGCCGAAGGGCCGGAAATGCCAGCCGCCATCCACGTACTCAATAACGATGTTTTTCATCGTGAGCGCTTCAGAGACATCCATCGCCTGCGTCGTGGAAGAGAGCGCGGAGATATTAAGGCGTTCGGCTTGAATATTGTTGAGGTAGACCAAGGCTGTAGTGTTCATGAAGTCGCCGGTCGTTGAGTCGTCGTAGGTTGGATCGGAGGCGGTATTCAGCGCGAGCAAGTAAGCTTGCTTGCGCGCGGATATCTCCTCCAAAAGATCACCCTGTACGTCCAGTCCAAGGCCGTAATATCCGCCAGCGAAAACTGTGTGAAACAACGTGGAGGGCTGGGTTGCGCCGGGGAAGTACAAATCAACAACTACGTAGTGCCCGTCGCCAATGGAGGCGGGACGCGATCCGGTCGCGACCCCCTGGCCGTTCAAATTAATGGAGGCGACAACGTGCAACTGGTCGGCGGGTGCGTTGAAATAGCCACCGGAAGTCTGGACCAGGGCTTGATCGGCGGAACTTGCCGGGGGGAAAGAGACCGTCACGCGCTGACTGTAAATATCCGGGAGACGAAATACCGTTTGCGCGCTGACGCCTTGCGCGTCCACGGTTAACACTCCCACAAGATAGCGCTGCGCGTCCGTCAGCTCTGAAGCTTCAGAGCGATGACTGGCGCGGTTTTCAACTCGGCCCGGCAGGCCTTTTGGAAAAACGGTCGGAACGATTGAGCTGCTGCGCACGACATCGGCCACGGCCGTTCCGGGAGCAGCCGTGTTCAGGTAATTTTGCAAATTGCTCGCGAGGAATTCATAAGGCGTGCGAGGATCCGTCAGCGGAAGGTGCAGGAAGGCGTTTTGATCGAACGCGACGGCAGTGGAGAGCGAGGAAGCAGGAGCGATTTGATATTGCTTGAAGGCCGGGTCCATCGGCACCCAGCGGGGATTGGGGCCGTGACGGTCGACGAACGCCTCGACCCAAACGCGATCAACCAGCAGGCTGCCGCCGCCCCCTTTCACAAACTGCGATGGAATACCTTGCCAGTGCAGCACGTTTAAAGCGGCAGTGGGACTGTCTACCTGCAACCAGTTCAGGGCTTGCTGCGTGTCAATGTACATTGAGCCAAAAACGTAGCGGGCGGGAATGCCCGAGGCGCGGAGCAGGGCAATCAATAAGGACGCTTGATCGTAGTCGTTGCCTGCGAACTCCAACTCAGTGCCTTGGGAGCCTTTCTGGGATCCGAAGTAAGGCGTGAAGGTGTAGACGTTTTTCACGTAGAGGTAAAGCTTTTGCGGATCGGCTCCGAGCCTAGCCGCGACGGATTTGACTTCCGGCGTGAACTTTACATCCGGCGTTTCGGCAAGGTCGTCGGGAGTCGGTTGCACCAAGGCTTCGGGATTTGTGCTTGTGTACGCGACGGGATTGTCCGCTCCGTCAAAGGGCGCCGCAGCTACACCCGCCGGACCGGTTTGAATTATCGGGTAGTCCTGAACAGGCCTGCCCAAAAGCTGTTCCAGGCGTGCGCGTTGCTGCTCGCGCGACGGCATGGGTTTTCCATGCGGATCTACCGCAGCGCTTTGCCGGCGCGGTGTTTGAGCGGAACAATCGCTTGCGAAGATGAACGGAAGAGAGAACAGCAAAACCGCCGTTACTCGTGACAGGTAGGACCGCGATTGCATGCACATGCTCCTTTGCTAATGGCTTGTGAAAGTACCGCGGAAGATAACGGCCAGAGGTTTTTGTCGCCTAGTGACGGTGGTACTACAAAAGTTGGTACTTCCGTATTTTCGGAGTCAGTGGGGACTGCAAGGATCCCAAAGTTCGGGACTCCTTGCCGAGATTGCTGGCTGCAACATCTCCTTCACGCCAAAACGGATTTGGCCCCCTTAAATCTCACCGGATGGATGGAGTTAAGAAAAGTTCTTGGCGAGTGGTAGTCAACCCGGAGACTCGGCCACGCCGCCGCCGTCGTTACGTACTGGGGCGTAGCGGTAGCTAGGGGCGGGGCATGGAGTCCGAGGGCGACATCATGCGGTCGGGGAGAGGAAGGTTGGTTTCACGAACGGGGCGATCGACTTCGCCGGGACGCGCGGGGGATTCAAGGCCGTCGGTGAGGAGGAAGCCCTGCAGGGCGATGCCGGTGGTCCAGACATTTTCTAGAGCGACGATGTATTCGGCCTGGAGGTCGAAGAGTTTTCGTTGGGATTGCAGGACGCGCGGATTTGACGCAAGCATGCGGCCGTATTTTTCTACCATTAAGGTGTAGGCCTTTTTTGCGCGCGGAAGCATCTCGTCGCGGTATTCGATAGCCATAAGGCGGGCGTTGGCGTATTGATCGGCGGCGATGGCGGCGCGGTCGCGGAGAGTCAGGGCGACGCGCTGCTTTTCGAGATTGGCGCGGTCGAGCGAAGCGGAAGCCGCGGCGATATTTCCCTGATT
>DATLVJ010000794.1:0-2464 GCA_035577585.1 Candidatus Limnocylindrales bacterium | reverse complement strand
ACTTATGATTTGCCTCAACAAAGTTTTCTTCTCTGCGATTGCGACAGCTCTTTCGGCCAGCATGGCCGCAGGGCAAACGCAGCCAAGCGTGCCGGATTCCAACCTGACCACCAAGTCAGTCAAGGCAATTGGATATAAGGTCGGAGGTGGGAGCACGAAGGTCGACTTGAAAGGTACAGAGCTACTGACGGCAGCCAGTGGCGAGGCCAAGATCGAGGCTAAGCCGGGCGCCACAACTATCGAGATCAGCCTTATCGGCATGACGCAGCCCTCGACCCTGGGTGCGGAATTTCTGACCTACGTTCTTTGGGTGGTCACACCAGATGGCCGTTCCGGAAACACCGGCGAGATCATCATCAGCAAGAACGGAGAAGGGAAGCTCAAGGTTACTACCCCCGCGCAGGCTTTCGCTCTCCTGGTCACTGCCGAACCATACTTCGCCATACGTTTTCCCAGCGAGATGGTCGTCCTGGAAAATGATACGCGCAAGAACACTAAGGGCCAGATTTTCCCAGTCAATGACTTCAAGTTGATGCGACGGGCCCAATACGAAAAACTCGGGAATCCTTTGGCCATGACCCCGGATCTGGAGCATGTACCTCTGCAAGTTTACGAGGCGCGTAACGCGGTCGATATTGCCAAGTCACGCGCGGCGGACAAGGATGCACCAGAGATTTTTTCGAAGGCTACGAGCAGCTTGCAAATGACAGAGAACGCTCTCGCCAGCAAAGCCGACAAGAAAGATATCCTGTCGAAAGCCGGCCAGGCCATCCAATTCGCCGAGGACGCCCGAGCATTGGCAGCCCAACGCCAGAACGAAGCGCGCATCGCAGCTGAGCGTGAAGCCGCCGCAGCCAAAGCCAAATCAGAAGCGGAAGCGAAAGCTGCCGAAGAAGCCAAACGACAGGCCGAGTTGGCCGCTGCGAAGCAAGCTCAAATGAAAGCGGAGGCGGATGCGGCTGCAACCAAGGCCAAAGCAGAGGCGGATGCCGCTGCAGCTAAAGCCAGAGCGGAGGCCGATGCCCTGAAAGCAAAAGAAGAGGCAGCGCAGGCAGAGGCGGAACGCGCGCGTAAGGCTGCGGCTGAATTGCGAGCCCAACTCCTGGATCAATTCAATCGCGTTCTGGAAACTCGTGATACGCCACGCGGGCTGGTAGTCAACATGGGTGACGTGCTGTTTGATTTTGGCAAGTACAATTTGCGCTCCGAAGCTCGTGAAAAGTTGGCAAAACTTTCGGGGATTATCCTTGCCCACCCTGGATTGAAGCTTGCCGTTGAGGGTCATACGGATAGCGTCGGCAGCGATGAGGCGAATCAGAAACTCTCGCAGCAGCGTGCGGACACTGTGCGCAGCTACCTGATTGAGCAAGGGCTACAGGATGCCAACGTATCCGCCTTGGGCTTCGGCAAGACCACCCCAGTGGCCGACAACGAAACGGCCGCGGGACGACAGAAAAATCGCCGCGTGGAAATCGTCGTATCAGGCGAAGTCATCGGCGAGAAAATTGGAACTTGAATCTTAAGTCTAGGGCCGCTCTTTTTGTACCCAATTTAAATCGACGTCTCGACGACGCGCTGCCAATCTTTCACCCCGTTCCACCTTATTTGAACTCAAGATAAATCCATTCTTTTAGGCATTTTTGTGCACCATTTCAAAGGTCCTGGTAGTGTCGAACCTCGAGGATTGAGGGTGTGCGGGCCTGACAACCTAAGTTGACCAACCTCAACAACTCACCTGACAATAAAATCCCACCTGCTTCCTTTCTCCAGCTACCCTGTCATTTCTCCTAGTGTCCATCACATCTCGTACGGAATAACGTGTAAGCGGTGGCAGGAGATGCAAGCATCTGATCCCAATCTGGCCAGTCGAGCACCTCTAAGTCACGCTAGAGTCTCGAATCATGAAGACAATACTGTGGCGTTTGAGGACGTCTACAAGACCCATCGTGGGCTCGTGCGCCGCCTTTGCTTGCGCATGCTGCGGGATCCGACCGAAGCCGAGGACGCTGCCCAAGACGTGTTCCTCTGCGTGCTTCTCAAACTCCACACGTTTCGAGGTCAATCCGCTCTGTCCTCGTGGCTATATCGGTTGACGACAAACCTTGTCCTGATGCGTTTTCGGAAAAATAGTTACAAACAGACTCCACAGCGCGTGTTCCTGGACGATAGTAGCGAACCGCGAAGACAAATCGCCAAACCGGACTTGTATCTGAACGGCGCTGCAGACCGCGTCGACCTCCAAGCTGCTATCGACCTGTTGCCGCCCGGTACTCGGGCGGTATTCGTTCTTCACGAAATTCAAGGTTACGCTCATAAGGAAATAGCCGAGCAGTTTGGATATTCGATTGGGAATTCGAAATCCCAACTGTATAAAGCCCGAAGACGTTTACGGACGTTGCTAATTAACAACCCTGACAAGCCACTTGTGCAGAGGGCAAAGTTGATTCCCGGCAGTCTAGCTGCA
>DATLVJ010000793.1:0-4557 GCA_035577585.1 Candidatus Limnocylindrales bacterium | reverse complement strand
CCCGCAAACGACGCGAGCCTCGGGTCGGGATGACAGTGGTTGGGGGCCTCTGGGTGATCGCCGAGATTTTGGGTGGTTGGGATTAGGTTGCAAAAGCAGAAGCTGCGCTTCCGCACTCAAAAATAAGGAGGGGCGCAGCGCGATACTCTCCTTATCGTCAGCGGCTGCGCCCCTCGGCGACGGGTCCATTGCGGAGAGAAATTATCGGGGCGGAATCAGCGACGTGGATCCGCACCCGGCCAGATTGAATTTGAGGGCACAGTGTGGTGCGCTGCGCTCACTCTGGCTGAACCCGGCGCTTTGCGGCTCCCCGGTTTACAGAAGGGAAGCGAAAAGCGGGAAGAAGAAGTGCCTGCGAACTGAATATCTCCTTTATGTTTGAGTTGAGGTCCTTCGTGGATCCTTGTCGGATGCACTCAGGATGACAACCACTCAAGGGTTTGACCAAGCCTAACTGGGTCATCTGGGTGGGCGGGACTACGACTCAAAAGCGGGAGCTTCGCTCTCGCACTCAAAAACATTAGTGGCCGGCGGTGGCGGCAATTGCGGCTGCGGTGCGAGGCGCCCGAACTGGTGGAGCGGGCACGGATGGGAGATCGCGAGCTTCCGCCAAGGGGAGAAGTGGAATGGTGCGGATGTTAGCGATGGCTCCACCGTGTGAGAATGCAACCGAAATGGCCGCGGGAGAGACGTCCTCGGGGAATTCGGAAATGACGAGAACATCGAAAGGACCGAGTGCGAAATAGGAGGATTGGAGCTTGCCACCGAGTTTTTCGATGGGATCGCGGATGGCATCCAGACGATCCAGTGGATCGTGGAGGAGCCGGTTGCGAGCGTCTGTGGTGTAACTGACTTGATGGCAAAAGTAGGACATCAGTGGCCACCTTCCGGGCGGGGGTGCTACAAGTTGAAAGTGCACCCTGGGAATGAAGATGTCAAGCGAAGGAAAGATGAAATTATTGAGTGGAGAGGAGTAATAGTTTGGGGGCGGATTCCCAGAATGGAACTACCGGAGAGGGAAGTGGGGGGAGCCAAATAATTTCGGGAGGTGCAAAGATTTCCCTTGACATTACTTAAAGAAGTGGTATACTTCTCAGCGTAGAGAAGTGTCGCTGGCCTCGGCTAATTGCCGGGGCTTTTTTGTTTTTGGGATGAAGTAAAAGCGTTAACACAGAGAACGCAGAGAAGTCACAGAGTTCGCAGAGATTCGGAGAAGAAAGATGAAACTGATTGCTTTATTGGGGTTAGCGGCGGTTTGCGGGGCTGTGGCGGTGGTTGGGGCTGGGTCGCAGCATACGGTTGCGGTGACGCTGAATTATGACTTCAGTGTGGACAATGCTTGCAGCGCGAGCGTGACAACCGGGTGCTTGAAGCAGTTCAACATTTATGACATCACGGGCGGGGGAACACCGGTGAAGTTGTTCTCGATTGCGGCGCCGGGTGGGGCCAATTCGGCCGTTACGGGGATTACCGGGACGAGCGGGCCGGTGACGCTGAAGTCTGGAGTGCATACGTTTGCGGCGACGGCGCAGATGGCGGATGGGACGGAATCGAGCCCAAACGGATCTACTGCTACTGCGGGGGTCGCGCCCGGTTCGCCTGCCAGCTTTAGCGTGGTGGTGCAGTAGCGGAGGAAGTAACCAGTAATCAGTTTTCAGTAATCAGTCCGCGGTGGTTGCCGCGGTGGCGTTGTCTACCGCTGGTTTGTTTGGGAATCTCGTTGGAACGCAAGGGGTTGAGAGCATCAACCTTCTCTCAAGCTGGGTGGGGCCAACTGAAGGTGGCCGCTACGGGGAATTCTCCCGCCCGCACGATAAGAAAAGACATGATGAAGAGGTGTTGGGCGTATCAGGCGATCGCGGGGAGCCGGAGCGCGTGGGTGCCGTGTGTGCGGACGGCGGAGGAAGGGTCGCGATTTTGTGCACGGCATGCGCGAGCGGTTGAAGGGGCGATGTTGGGGGCGTTGATGCATGCGGAGGCGAGGAATGAAACGGTGATCTTGATGGAGGATTTGCCGCCGTGGAATCGGGGTGGGGGGAATCGAGGAGTACGACGGCGTTGCTGATGGTGGGGCGCGATCGCTTGAAAATAGCGAAGAGTTTTAACACAGAGAACACTGAGGTCGAACAGAGGAGTTCACAGAGGAGAAAGAGAAGAGGTCAACAGAGCGGGAGTAGCGGAGGCGCGGGATGGCGGTGGCATTTCGATGCGGGATTTGTACTTTCCGGACACTTAGTGGTCCGCTGTCCGGAGAGGTGCACGTGAGGGGCGGATACTCACGGGCAAAGGGAGCGCGCAAGCGTGGAGGCCGGGCGAACTCGAGATCGCTGGAGCCTGGCGCTGGATCTGACGACGGAAGCGGAACGACCGCTGGCGGGAGTGCGCGTACCTCCGCCGCACCCCCCGCGGCCCGCGAGACGTCCGGTGGTTCGGCTGATGGCGGCGGCAAGGAAACGAAGCGCGCTCCCAAAAAAGATGAGCAGGTGGTTCCAAAGCTTGAGTGCACTGAGGCGGAAATCCAGCCGATTGAGGGGCTGCCGGATGGCGGAGTGCAGTTTGTAAAAGCCATCAATGCGAGAGTGCAGATGGTGGGAGTGGGCGCTGCTTTATTGATGGACGAGGATGTGAAGGTGAGACAGCGGGTGTTTGAGCAGTTAGTTGAGATCGTGTACGGAAAGCATGCGCGAGTGGTGGAAGAGGAACGGCCTCGGAAGATCAGTTGGAATGTTCCCCGATAGGGGACGGAGGAGGAAGCAATGACGAATGCGAAGGCGGTGTTTGTGGGCGAAATCGCACAGATTGCGGGAGTGGCGTCGATGGTGGGCGGAGTGGTTCTGAGTTTGCGGCACTGGCCAGCCGCAGCGGCGTTGATCGGCGGATTGGCCGCGTATTTTGTGGGGAAGAAGCTGCGGGGAGTTTGAAACTGTCCGCACGTGGATCGCCCGAGGTGCGATTGACATTGAGGTCCTTCGGGACGAAAGCGGCGCGTCCCTCAGGATGACAAGTTTTTTGAATTGGAGCGGTGGAGGTGAGGGAACAGCACGAAGCGGAGGAGAACCAGAAAAAACAGAACCTCTGGAAGAAATATTACGAACCGTTTTCGCGGCAAGAGGAGTTTCACGAGTCGAAGAAGAAGTATCGATTGTTCGGGGGAGCAGCGGGGCCAGGGAAGACGAAGGCGCTGCTTTGGGAAGCGATTAAGAAGGCGGAGGATCACGACGGATGCGACACCCTGCTACTGCGGAGAACGTTCCCGGAGTTGGAGAGTTCGCTGCTCGCGCAGTTTCGGCGAGATGTGCCGCGTTCCGCGTACCGGAGTTACAACGAAGCGAAGCATGTAGTGAAGTGGAATAACGGGTCGACCACACGGTTTGGATACTGCCGGAACGAGAACGATGTTTACCAATATCAGGGAGCCGAGTTCTTGTTCATCGGCGTCGATGAGCTGACGCATTTTACTTTGAAGCAGTGGCAATTTTTGACTTCGCGGAACCGGTGCCCGATTCCGGGGACGAACCCGTGCATGGCGGGGGCGACGAACCCGGGGAATATTGGGCATGCGTGGGTGAAGGCGCTGTGGGTGGACAGGGTGGCGCCGGCGGGGTATGAGCGGCCGGAGCTTTACGATGCGAGCGAGTATGAGTTTGTGCGGGCGCGGATTGAGGACAATCCGATTTATGCGAACGATGTGAACTACAAGAAGACACTGGCGACGCTACCGGACCGGCTGCGAAGGGCGTTTCTGGAAGGGGATTGGAGCGTTCTGGAGGGGCAGTATTTCGATTTGTTTGAGATTGGCCGGCACACGGCGCGGGCTGAGGCGTTGCGGCTGGAGGATTGGGCGCCACGATGGATTTCGATTGACTGGGGATTTAAGCATCCTAGCGCGGTGTATTGGCATGGAGCAGTGGCTGGCGACCAGCGACCGGTGGCCAGTGGGCAGAGAAGAGTCAACGCAGAGATCGCTGAGAGCACTGAGTACGCCGAGAAGAGGGGACGGATTCTGACGTATCGCGAGTTGGTGCAGAACGAATTGTCGCCGCGGATGCTTGGGCAGGCGATTGTAGAGAGGACGCAGCGGGAGCGGATCCGGGAGATTTATTTGTCGCCGGATGCGTTTGCAAAGCGGACGAGCGAGGCTTCGATCGCAGAACAGCTTGGCGACGTGCTGGAGCAGAACGGATTGCCCCGGCCGGTGCCGGCAAATGACGACCGAATTGGCGGATGGCAGTTGATGTACCAGTTGCTGGAACGGGATGCGTGGATGATCGCGGAGAATTGCCCGCGGCTGATTGAATGTTTGCCGCTACTGGTGCGGGATGAACGGCGCGTGGAAGACGTGCGGAAGATGGATGGCGATGACGCGGCGGATGCGGCGCGTTATGGACTGGTTCCCGGCGTTAGATATGCCGGTGTTGGGGCTTCCGCTGTAGGCGGACCCGGGGCGGGGCAAGCTCCGCCCGAATTTGGGAATGGAACGGCGCGCTTTGTGCCGGGGATTCCAGTGGACGTGCAGATTGAGCGGCAGATCACGGCGGAAGATCCGACTTCGCGGGC
>DATLVJ010000792.1:0-2777 GCA_035577585.1 Candidatus Limnocylindrales bacterium | reverse complement strand
TTGCGGGAGCGCTGCAGGCGGAAACGGTGCCTTCGGTAGCGGCGGAGCGATTGATCTCGCTGGCGAATGAAAACGGCGGAGTGGACAACGTGACGGTAATTGTCGTGCGTTTCGAGGATGACGCTAACAAGAGTTGGTTCTCCTGGATGCGCCGCGGCTCGGCCAAAAAAGACTAGCACCTCCTCGGAGGAGATTGCATGGCGAAACTCAGCCTGATGTTTGAGAACAAGCTGGTGAAGGATGTGCCGATCGGCAGCCGTCCGGTGACGATCGGCCGTTCACCGGACAATGATCTTCCGGTTGATAATCTCGCGGTCTCCAATTATCACGCGCGCGTTTATTTTGAAGCCGGCCGCCTGGTGGTGGAAGACCTGGACAGCTTGAACGGAACGTTCGTGAACGACCTGCGGGTGGAGCGGGCCACACTGCACGACGGCGATTCGATCTGGGTGGGGAAACATCACATCAAGGTAGACGCGACCGCCGACGCCGCGATTCCCTGGGATACCGGACGCAAGACCGCCGCTCCCAAAATCAATGAAACGATGGTGCTAGACACGAAAGTACGCCGCGAGATGCTTCAGCAGGCTGCCGCCATGGGCGAGCGCGCGCAATTCTCCGCCGGGCGCATGAAAGTGGCCACCCTGGTGATTCTGAGCGGCAAGATCGATATAAAAGAATTCACCCTGACGAACAAGCTGACAGTCATCGGGAAATCGCCAATGGCGACGGTGCGCTTGAAGGGCTGGTTCAAACCGAAGATGGCCGCGCAGATCAACCAGCGCGACGATGGCTACTACCTCGGCACGGGCGACAAGGTTCCCACCGTGAACGGCACACCGATTACCGGAACGGTGCGGCTGAACGACGGCGACTTAATCGAAATCTGCGGCGTCCGCATGAACTTCATTTTCCGCGAATAGCCCTTCACTCCAATGCCAAACGCGCCCGAAGGAGGCCGCCAGCACGGAAGCGTGTATCGCTTCCGCGAACTTCTCGCCACCTGGTGGCACCATCGCGCGGTTTTCCTGATCAGCGTGGCGATTACGGTTGTTTCGCTGGGCGTGTACATCTTCACGTTTATGGGCGACCGAAATACGCCGCTCTTTGATTTCCTGAAACGGTTTGAGTACAGCACGCTGGACACGCGATTCCGTTACCGGCCAGCGAAATATTCGCCGCCGGACCCCCGCATCGTGGTCGTAGCCATCGATCAGCGGTCGCAAGAGGTACTAGGGAAGTGGCCGTTTTCGCGGAAATATTTCGGAGAGATGCTGGATGCGCTGCGGGAAGACGGCGCGCGCGTCGTTTCCTTTGACGTGACGTTCGATAAGCCGGACCAGACGGTTGCGCCCATCCGCGCACTTTGGGGACAGATCGAGCGAGACAAAAAGAATGGCAAACGTGTCGATCCGAAACTCGAAGCACAGGTGCTGGAACTGGCGAAGGAGTTTGACGCAGATTCGCAGTTTGCCGCGGGGTTGAGACGCTTCGGGCCGGTGGTGCTGGGAAATTTCTACCTGCAGGCAAATGAAATTCAGGGGATCGATGACACCACTCTAAATAAATACGGGGAGATGGTGCAATGGTATTCGCTGAACCGGAATGCGCTGAATCCCGGTACGGGCAAAGCGGACTTTGCCGCCCTGCTGAATAATTATCAGTACGAGGGGACGCTGTTCACGGCGACGATTGCGAACATTCCGCAACTGGCGCCTCCGGAGAACGACGAAAAAACATCGATCGGATTCTTCAATATCTCGTCCGACGCCGACGGAGTGCTGCGGCGCGGGTTGTTGGTGCTGCCGTTTGGGCGCTCCAGCAATCCGGATGACATTGATTTGTACGGCTCGCTAGAGGTACAGACGCTGCGGCTCTACTTGGGCTTAAAGAGCGAGCAGGTGACGGTGAATTACGGACCGGCAGGTGTGGCGTCGCTGCAATTCGGAGACAAGCTGACCGTGAAGCCGGACTGGCTGGGCCGCGTGCTGATCAATTATCGCGGGCCACGTGAAACCTATCCCTACAAATCGCTGGCGGACGTGGTCAATCACAAATGCAAGCCGGGCACGTTTCGCGACAAAATTGTGCTGGTTGGTGCTTCGGCGACGGGCATCGGCGATTTGCGTACTCCTCCGTATGGCGGGATCGATTATCCGGGACTCGAAGTCCACGCGAACGTGATCGACAACATGCTGAACAACGGATTCCTGATCCGCGGGGCGCACCAGGAAATCCTGGACCTGCTGCTGATCCTTATTTTCGGGATTCCGCTGGGAACGGCGATGGCGCTGGTTTCGCCGCGCTGGATGTGGTTTGGACTGGCGCTTCTGATTCCCTTTGGCATATTGATTTATGTTGCCTTTGTGCGGGGATATTGGCTTAACTTCACCTTACCTGCCGGAACTTTGACGGCAAACGTAATGCTGGTGTCCCTGTACCGCGCACTGGTGGAGGAAAAAGAAAAACGCAAAGTACGGTCGGCCTTCGGACAGTATCTCAGCCCGGAAGTCATCCGGCGGCTGCTGGTGAATCCGCAACTCGTGGAACCGCGCAAGACGGAAATCACGGTGATGTTCAGCGACATCCGCGGATTCACGACAATCTCGGAAAAACTGGACGCACAGGACCTGGCCTTGTTCCTGAATGGCTATTTGTCCGACATGACGAAGATCGTGTTCGACACACAGGGGACGTTGGATAAGTATATCGGCGACGCGGTGATGGCATTTTGGGGCGCGCCGTTTGAAGAGCCGGATCATTCGGCGAACGCGTGC
>DATLVJ010000791.1:0-4718 GCA_035577585.1 Candidatus Limnocylindrales bacterium | reverse complement strand
TGGTCAAGCTCGCGTCGTCGCCGCCAGCGCCGCCTCCCAATTCGAATTCCTCGAAGCCTTGACCGCAACCCCAGGCATCGACTGGAAGCTCGTCACTCTCTTCCATCTGGATGAATACATCGGCCTCCCCATGTCGCACCCCGCGAGCTTCTGCAAATTCCTCCGGGATCGCTTGATTTCCAAAACCGGCATCGTCAACCATCATCTTCTCGACGGCAGCCAGAATCCCGCTGACGTTATCCGCAGCGTCGGCAAAGCCATCTCCGCTTCGCCGATTGACGTCGCCTTTCTCGGCATCGGCGAAAATGGTCACATTGCCTTCAACGATCCTCCGGCCGATTTCGACATCGAAGACCCCTACATCATCGTCGCTCTCGACCACGCCTGCCGCGCCCAGCAAGTCGCCGAAGGCTGGTTCGAAAATCTCGACGCGGTTCCCAAGCAGGCCATCTCCATGTCCGTCCGCCAGGTTCTCAAGGCCGCGGAAATACTCGCCGTCGTTCCGGGCCCGCGCAAAGCCGCTGCCATCAAAGCCTGTTTCGATGGACCCATCAGCCCGATGGCGCCCTCTTCCATCCTTCGCAGCCATCCCAACGCCACCGTCTATCTCGACCTCCAATCCTCCGCCTTGCTCAGCCCGGCCACGCTTTCCGCGCTCACGGCTTCGGCTTAACCCATGACGGCCCATCACTCTTCGCTTTCCATCGCTTTCTGATGCAGCATGTCGCTCACTCCGGCCAACAGCCCAGTCCCTCCGCTGGGCGCCGCACCATTTCCCGCCTCCGCTGGTGGATCGGCGCGCTCCTCTTCGCTTCCACGGTCATTAATTATGTTGACCGCCAGACCCTCTCTCTCCTTGCTCCCTTTCTAAAACGTGACTTTCACTGGACCTACACTGACTACGCCGCCATCGGAATTGCATTTCGTTTGGCCTACTCCATTGGCCAAACGCTCTGCGGCCGCCTCATGGATCGCGTCGGCACCAAGCGCGGCCTGACCATCGCTGTCGCCTGGTATTCTCTTGTTTCTCTGCTCACCCCGTTGGCCCGCGGCTTTTACTCTTTTCTCGGCTTTCGCTTTTTTCTTGGCGCGGCCGAATCCGGAAACTGGCCCGCCGCCACCAAAGCCGTTTCCGAGTGGTTCCCCAAACACGAACGCGGTTTGGCCACCGCCTTCTTCGACAGCGGCTCTTCCATTGGCGGCGCCATCGCTCCCTTCCTCGTTTTGGGGATCTATTTCCTCTACGGCTGGCGCGCTGCCTTCGTTGTTCCCGGCCTCCTCGGCATTCCCTGGCTGCTGGCCTGGCGCTGGCTGTACTACACCCCTCAGGAACATCCCCTCATCGAACCTGCGGAACGCCAGATGATCCTCTCCGACACTAGCGAACAAGACTCGCCAAACAGGGTCCGCCCACGCTGGCGTGATCTTCTGAAGTTTCCTCAGACTTGGGGAACCATCATCGCTCGAACCTTCACCGACCCGGTCTTCTTCTTTGTTGCCGATTGGTTTCCCATCTATCTCGTCGCTAAAGGCATCTCGCTCAAGAGCGGTTTAATTGCTGTCTGGATTCCTTTTGTCGCCGCCGATCTCGGAAATTTTTTCGGTGGTGGCGTGTCCGACTATCTCATCAAGCGTGGTTGGTCTGTGGGCAGCGCGCGCAAGGCTTTGGCCATTTTTGGCGGTTGTGGAGTTACTTTGCTGATCCCCACCATCTTCACCGTAAACGTCTGGCTTCTGGCTTTGCTCTTTGCCTCGGCCACTTTTTCCTACGCCTCCTTCACCACCATCGCCAACGTTCTCCCTTCCGACCTGTTCCACTCTGATTCCGTCGCGTCTGTCAGCGGGTTCAGCGGCACCGGCGCCGCTATCGGCACCATGATTGTCTTCCTCCTTGCCGGACGCCTTGCCGACGCGCGTCTCTCGACTGGCACCCATCTCTTCGATCCCCTCATGATCATCGCCGGCATGATCCCGTTTACCGGCATGCTTCTCGTGCTGCTCCTGGTCCGCAACACGGAAGCCACTGATCGTGGCCTGGTGCGCAGAATCTGATGGCGGCATCAGGCGAGACATTTGCTTCGGATTCCTGCACTATTTATTTCCGTGGCAGAACAATTCTCCGTGGGGGAACAGATTAATGAGCCTCACCTCATTCCGGCTTAACGGCAAAACCGCCCTCGTCACCGGTTCGCACCGCGGTCTCGGCTCGGCCATCGCTTTTGCCCTGGCTCAAGCCGGTGCTGATATTGCCTGTCACGGCCGCGTTAACGATCCCGGCGCCATCTGCACTCAGATTCAATCGCTCGGGCGCCGCTGCGCCTATTTTTCCGCCGACCTCGCCGAACCCGATGCCTGCTCCACTCTCATCCAGAACACCGTCACGGAATTTGGCTCCCTCGATATCCTCGTCAACAACGCTGGAATTATCCGTCGCTCTCCCGCCGCCGACTATTCCCCCGAGGATTGGGACCAGGTCATCTCCATCGATCTCACCGCCGTCTTTCGCCTGTCCCAACTCGCCGCCCGCCAGATGTTCAAGCAGGGCACTCCTGGAAAAATCCTCAACATTGCCTCGGTGCTTTCCTTTCAAGGTGGAATTTTGGTTCCCGCCTATGCCGCGGCGAAAGGAGGCGTGGTCCAGCTGACCCGGGCATTCGCGAATGAATGGGCTTCCAAGGGAATCAACGTCAACGCCATCGCCCCCGGCTACATGGCCACGGACAACACCGCCGCCCTGCGCGACGACCCCGTCCGCAACCGCGCCATCCTCGACCGCATTCCCGCCGCCCGCTGGGGCGACCCCACCGATCTCGCCGGAGCCGCCGTCTTCCTCTGTTCCCCAGCCAGCGACTACGTCCACGGCCACGTCCTCGCCGTCGACGGCGGCTGGCTCTCCCGCTAAAACTTCTTCCCGCAGTTCTCCACCCGCTTGCCGGTGGCCGCCAGTCGCTATCTCATAAATTGTCGTTGGGGGTCGGAGCTTCAGTTAACCCTGAGCGCCGAAGGGCTCCGACAAAAAGTGTTAGGAAAATCAGGGCTTCAGCCCCTGAGGAACTGTTTTGCCCAATCCAGAACCAAAAGAATTTGTAGGGGCGGGGCTCGCCCCGCCCCCTGTGGCGGCACCGCTCACAATTAGTTTGGACGAGGATTTCAGCAAAGCCAGATAGGTTCTAGAAAAGGCGAACAAATTCGCCGTAGCTCGCGAACGCGAGCCAAAGAATGGTGGAGGCGGGGGGAGTCGGAATTATTCGCGGTTGTTGAAAACACGTAGGTTATTGATTTATCGAACCGCCAAAAACGCTCAATCCCACAAAATTGCGCACAACTGGAATTCATCTGGAACGTGGCTTTGATTTAACATGCTCTCTGCCACGCTTAGGCTGGCTGCTATTTAGGTTTGTAATTCACACTGTTGAACGGATGAAGCCAAAAATGGAAACTGGTTCACGAGGCAGTTTTTTCTGGCTGACGGCCACCGAATATCAACTACACGACGTCATAACGTCTTGCCCAGAAGTGGTTCTTAGTAAATACATCGCGGTCACGTCTTTCGATAGCGGATCGCTTGTGCCGAATGAAGATGAAACGGTCGCTGGGTGGCAGAGTCGAGGAGGGATTGCTTACAGCCCGAAAGTCGAATCGGTCGACAAGTTGCCGCACGACGTTTATGACGAATGGTATGTGTTCAATGCTCCCCGAGATCTTGGACATTTGTATCAGGGGAACATCTTCGAGACTTCGATGAAGGCTGGCCAAGTCGCGGCCTTCGTCAATTATGGGCCGGGATTCAGTCTGAAGAACTCTGAAGCAAAGGACCTGACAGATTTGTTTTGGTTGCAGCTGGAACGAATTCGGCCCCAGACCTTTATTTCGGACGGCGATATCTTGAATTTCGTAACCTGCGACAAGCAAATTTTCGCTGCAGTCTGTGCCGCGCTGAGATGACTTCCTCCTCCGCTTCAGTCATCTGGATGCAGGGGGAGTTCCCCTCACCTCCACTTAAAGTTTCAGTTGGAACGTAACTGGAATACGACACACTTCGAAACACCCGTAAGTTATTAATTACAGGAAGATTAGTGATGGTGGAGGCGGGGGGAGTCGAACCCCCGTCCGAAAAGCGCTACGCCACGGAGCCTACATGCTTATCTCAGTTCCGTTTGTTTCGCCCTCCGCGCTTAGAACGAGCAAGAAACGCAGCTGGCTAGTCCGATGGTTCTCGCCCAAGCCTTACGGACCGAAAGGCTCGGGCCAGCTCACTGTTTGACGCTTCTTGCCGGGCCCATGAGCAAAGCCCGGGGAAGCGTGCGCTTAATTAATTAAGCAGCAAGTGCCAAGTTGTTGTTGGCAGTTCTAGTTTCCAGCCGATTACGGGTGGTTGGCCCCCGGCATGCCTCCGGGACGCGACAGCTTCCGTCGAAACCGGGTCGCCCCCTGCTACCTATTTTACCACGCAAATCCTCTCCAGCCGTGGCGCCCTTCCCGGCACTCTTTGCCGCTCTCTGCTCAGGCCTCGGCAAACCTTGCCCTGCCATATTCGCTCAACCAGCTGCTTACCCAATTTCTGTTTTTAAATTACTTATTACTAAAAACTTATAACTGAAAGCCCCTCGACTCCATTGGCCCCCGTCTTGCCCCTACTCGTCCGGGCAGTCTTCGACTTGCGCGATTCCTGCGCATTGCATGAAGTCTTCCGCCCGAATAGAGGAAACACGCATGTC
>DATLVJ010000790.1:0-7520 GCA_035577585.1 Candidatus Limnocylindrales bacterium | reverse complement strand
AAAGATCCGGCAGGGCATTCCGGCGCGGCTGGCGCCGTTTGTGCATTTGTTTGATGACGCGGAATCGGAGAAGAATCTGCAGTCGGTGGAGGGGTTGGCGCAATCGCTGGTTGCGGCGGGAGCGGACCGGCACGCGCTGATCGTGGCCGTTGGCGGCGGAGTGGTGGGCGACGTGGGAGGATTTGTGGCGGCTTCGTACCTGCGGGGAGTTCCGCTGGTGCATGTGCCGACGACGCTGGTGGCACAGGTGGACAGCGCGCTGGGTGGGAAGACCGGGGTGAACCTGCCGGAAGGGAAGAATCTTTTGGGGGCGTTTTATCCGCCGCAACTGGTGCTGGCGGATCCGGAACTGCTGGCGACGCTGCCGGTGCGGGAATTTCGCGGGGGGCTGGCGGAAGTAATCAAGTACGGCGTGATCGCGGACGCGAAACTGTTTGCGTTTCTGGGAAAACGGATGGACGCGATATTGCGACGCGATTTGGCCGCGCTGGAGCATGTAATCCGTCGTTCGATTGCGATCAAGGCACAGGTGGTGAGCAAGGACGAGAAGGAATCGGGGTTGCGCGAGATTTTGAATTTTGGGCATACGTTCGGGCACGCACTTGAGTCGGTGACGCGGTATCGCCATTTTCAGCATGGAGAAGCGGTGGCGTGGGGAATGATGTGCGCGGCACTGCTGGGGCATGAAGTGGCGGGGACGCCGGCGGATGTGGTGTCGCGAATCGTGGCGCTGGTGCGGCAAATGGGACCGCTGCCGCCGTGGCCGGATGTGAGCCCGAGAGAGATGCTGGATGCGATGCGGTCGGATAAAAAGACGCGTGGAGGGAAGTTGCGGTTTGTGCTGGCAAAAAAACTGGGGCAGGCGCGGACGTTTGACGGAGTGCCGGAAAAGACCGTGGAGTGCGTGCTGCGGTGCGCGCCGCAGGTGTTCGTGAAGCCGGTGGAGTCGTTGGGGAAGTGCAATGGTTGAGACGGAGACACTGCCGAAAGGCACGCAGCCTGAGGGGGCTGCCAGCGAGCAGGAGGCTTCGCGGAAGGTGCGGGAGATGTTTACGCGGATTGCGCCGCGGTACGACCTCCTGAACCACTTGCTTTCCGGGCAAATGGACAAGCGCTGGCGGGCGCGGACGGCGCGAGAGTTGCGGCCGATTCTGGAGCGGGACGACGCGCAGGTGCTGGATCTTTGTTGCGGAACGGGCGACCTGGCGTTTTCGCTGGGACGCAAGGCGAAAGCGAGGATTATCGGCGCGGATTTTTCGCACAGCATGCTGGTGCGGGCGAGAACGAAGGCCGTTGCGGAAGCGAACGGTTCGGCGCCCGTGCCGTTTTTTGAAGCGGACGCGCTGCGATTGCCGTTTGCTGATGGTTCATTTGATTTGGTGACGACGGCGTTTGGGTTTCGGAATCTTGCAAATTACGAGGCTGGATTACGGGAGATTCAGCGCGTGCTGAAGCCGGGCGGGACGGTTGCGATTCTGGAGTTCACGGAACCCGCGCCGGGGCTTATTGGCGATGCTTACCGTTTTTATTGCCAGAGGGTTTTGCCGAAGATAGGCGGCATCATTTCCGGGGATTCGGCGGCGTATGCGTACCTGCCGAAGTCGGTGGCGCGATTTTTCCATCCGAGCGAGCTGGCGGGGTTGATGGGAGAAGTGGGATACACGAACGTGCGCTACGTTCTGATGATGCTGAAGTCGGTGGCGATACACATCGGCGTGAAGGCTTAAATCTTTTTCCGCGTATAGATAAAATCGTATTCGTCGGTCCAGGTCTTGCCGTGATCGGCGGATGCCTGGCTGAATTGGCGGACTTTGTCAGGACCCAGCGGGAAAAAGCGAAGATGTCGCTGGTTGGAGGTGCCGTCCGGCTGGGTTTGATCCTTTGTGAAAAAATCCATTACGCCATCTTTCAGGCCGCCGTAGAAGTGGATCATGCCCGCGCTGTTATCCACCCAAAATTGCTCCCAGCGTTTTTCCGCGACGTTGTAGACGTTGTAGCTTTTTCCGGCGTACAAGCTGTTCTTGCTGGTCCAATTTTCCACGATGACGCAATCCCCGAGGGAGAGTTCGATGCGGCTGTCTCCCGCGGGCATTTCGCCTTTTGCGGTGACCACGCTCCATTCACCAATCCAGAAATCGAACTGGCGGAATTCTGGGCCGAATTTGCAGGGAGCCTGCGCGCGTTTTGCCTGGTCGAGGAGTTTGGCGAAGCGGGGGGCGTTGTGGAGGGAAACCAGGTCGGCATCGGCGGAAAGCTGATCGGGAAGGGCGTAGCCTGCTTTGAGCGCCTCGTCGAGGGCCGTGAAAGCGGCCGCGGGATTGCCACTTAGTGCTTGAGTCTCCGCAACGGCGTATTGGGACAAGTAGCGCGGGGAGCCCGCGGATTCGGCTTTGGCGAAGGACGCAAGCGCGGCGTCATATTTCCCGAGGGATTTCTGGGCGGTGCCGAGGCGATACCAGAAGCGGGCATTGGAGGGCGAGGCCTTCGTCAGGGAAGAGTAAGCGGCTTCGGAGGCTTTCCAGTCGTGGGCCTGGTAGGCCTTGTCGGCGACAGCTTCGTCGTCGGATGGGGGAGTTTGTGCGGCGGATAGGGTGGCGAAGAGTAGCAGAAATAGAAAACGAATGGCACGCGGAGTCCAGAGCATGTAAGTCTCCCTCCAGGAGAGCAGCGGTGGACACACTCGCGATGCAGCCTACGCCACAGGGACAACAGTTTGTACCACAGGGCTTGCGGGGAGGGAAGCGTGTTGGGCTATGATGCGGCCATGAATTCCGGAGTCCAAGTGTTTGCGGGGAGCATCTACAAGGTAGGCGTAATCCGGTATGTGGATGTGCCGCGGGAGGTATCTAAGAAGTTTGGGAGTGCGGCGCACGTGCCGGTGACGGGAACCGTGGAGGGAGTTCCCGTGCGGACCACCCTGGTTTCCCGCGGGAAAGGTGCGTATCGCATGGCCATCCACGGAACGATCCGGAAGAAGTTACGGGTGGACAGCGGGGCGGTGGTGGAGATTGCGATTGAGTTGGACGAGGAATCGCGCGAACCGGAATTGCCGCCAGCTTTAGTGCTGGCGCTGCGTAATGCGCCGAAAGCGCAGAAGAGGTTTCGCGCTGTGACAACGGCGCTGCGGCGGCAGATTGTGAGGTACCTGGTGGCGGTGAAGTCGCAGGCGACGCTGGAACGGCGGGTGAGCCGGTTTGTGGCGCGTTGGGAGCGACTGGATCCGATGAAGAGAGCGAAAGCGGGGAAGCGTAAGAAGGCGCGGAAATAGCCAGATTGAAACAGTTTGAATTTGTGTGTAGTGGAGTATTGACTGATACGACTAGCCTATTGTGGCAACAGGGAAGGAGCCAGTAGTCTCAGCGGGAAGAGGCCGCTTGGAAGGAGAGCCACGCCATGAACCGAACACAGACGGAAACGACAGCAATGGATACGAGCGTGGCGGAACTGGCGCTGCGCGAGTTGCAGGACCGGATTGAGGCGAGCGGACTGGAATCGAGCTACGCGGAACTGGTGTGCGATTTGTGCGTGGGACAGGTTTCGCTGGAAAAGGCGTTCGGAGAGATTCACCAGAAGGCGATGGAGCGGATGGTGGAACTGCTGGACACGCGGATACTGGAAGATGAAGTTGCGCTGGAAGCGTGCCTGGACAAGATTGCGAAAGAGTCGGAACGCGTGGCCTGGAATGCGCTGGAGAAGGGAACGGAAGCATTGCGCGAAGGGCTGGCGATTCTGGAGGGTGCGGAGTCGCTGGGCGACGGCGGGTACGTGAATTAAGTTTTTTTGCTTCTTCTTACTTTAACCAATCGGCATTTCCAAAATTTAGTGCCTCAATGAAGTTCGGTTGAGGGAAGAGTTTCCTCAGGGGCTAAAGCCTGGTTACTTGGGGCTCCAAATGTCGGAGCTAAAGCTCCGACCCCCTGCAAACCTTTCATAAGCCAAATTCTAGCGACGCTTGAGGACGATGGCGGTGAGGTCGTCCATTTGTTTTGTACCGTTTGCGAAGCGCAAGACATCCTGATGCAGCTTGGAAATCATTTCGGCAGCGGAGTTATCGCGGGCTGCGCGAATCGTTTGCCCGAGGCGGTCATGTCCGAATTGTTCTTCGCGGGCGTTTTCCCATTCAAAAAAGCCATCGGTGGCCAGGAGTAGAAGATCACCCGAGGCCATTTCGAGAGTGTGCGGCGGATCGGACAGGAAGGCGTCGGAGATGCCGAGCGGCAAGGCGTGCGCTTCCATCAGGGTGAAGCTGTCGTCTTTGCGCCGATAGAGAAACAGAGGCGCGTGACCGGCCGAGAGTAATTCGACTGTTGAGCTATCCGGGCCGAAGATGGCGGCGACGAAAGTGATGAAGCGGCCTTCGCGAACATCGGCTGAGACGGCGGAATTAATTTCTTCCATGGCTTTGACGAACGAGTCTTGATTGCGGAAATTGGTGCGCGCGTAGGCGCGGCAAACCGACGCGAGCATGGCGGGGCCGATGCCATGGCCGGTGACGTCGGCGAGGGCAGTCACGAATTTGCCGTTGGGCAAAGGCTGCCAATCGTAATAGTCACCGCCCGTTTGATCGGCAGGCTGATTCCAGGCGGCGATGTCCCAGCCGGCGACTTGCGGCATGGAGTGCGGCAGAAGGGATTGCTGGATGGAGCGCGCGACTTCGAGGTCGTGCTGCATGTGCTCCATCTGGCGGCGGGTTTCGGCTTCGCGGAGGGCAGCCTCCACCTGGGCGCGAAATTCCCGGGCCACGACGGCGGCGGTGAATCCTACGACGATGAGGCTGACGCCGTAAGTGACGACGTTCTTCTGAGGTGAAAAGAGGGAATTCTCCATGCTGTGCAGCAGCGGGCGCCAGCCGAGATGATAAGCCGCGGCAAGATAGCTGCCGGAGGCGAAAAAGCCGCAAAGAATGCTAAGCGGGGGGCGGAGCCGCAGGATGGTCAGCATGAGAAGCAGGAAATAGATGAGGAAGGCAGGGTTCGCGAGGGCGCGATACTCCGGCAAGATTACAGAACTGGCGGCGCCGGAGATGCTGATCGCGGGGAGCAAAAACTCAATGAAAATGTTCAAGAACCAGTACACTCCGGGCAGCGGCTTTGTATCGCGGATGGCCCGGCGGAGCGCATAGAGGGTGGTAAATTCAAAAGCAGCCAGCACGCCGATCAACACCAGATACATGTAGAGGGTTGCGAGATTATCCTGCGTGGGCGCAAGAATCGTTCGGCTGCCGCGGAGGACGAGAATGAAGGCGAGCAAGGCGAGTAGCAGGTAGATGCGCAGGCGTTCGCTTTGGCGCAACGCTTGCTGAAACGCGGGCGATTGTGTCTGCAGATCGCTCATGGGTCCTCGCGGAGACGGGGGTTGCGCGACACCCGTGCGAGGCATTTTCGCGGAGAACCCGCGTAAACACAAGATTCGGGGAATTGTTCAGCGGCGGGTGTGGATTAACGGACCCAGCCGGGGTCGCCGCCGGCTTTGCGGACAGCGTCTTCCAAGTCGGCGACCTGTTGCTTTAGGGACTCGACTTCGCCCTTTTTGGCGTCGGCCTTGGTGCGTTTTTCGTTGATGTCGGAGCGGTTGTACTGCTGCTGAAGGGCTTTTTGGGGATCGGGGTAGTACTGAAGTTCGTCTTTGCTGAGCTCACGTTGCAAGATGTCCAATTCTTTTTCAGCGGTGGCGAGTTTGGTGCGCAGCAGCCTGGAGTGCTTGCGCCAATACGCCTCGTTCTTCGGATCTTCTTCTGGATCTGTGACCTTCGGGGCGTTTGGATCGTCTGCTTGCGCGTTCCCGGAAGCCTTGTTCGAAGGCGTAGCGGAGGCGGGAGGGGCAGGAGGCGGCGCGGAAGGAATATCGTCGTTAGTGAAAACTTTTTTGGGCTTGGGCGTGGTTTTTTGTTCGGCGCGAGCCTTGCGCGCGGCATCCGCGACGGGGTCGCCGGTGGATGGTTGAGAGGGATTCTGTTGGGCAGGCGCAGCAAACGCGGCCACACCGAGAAGCACAGACAAGGCAGAAATCCGCAAGAGTGCAGATGAAAGCATGGTTACCTTCCTCCACTGGAGCAGCCAGGGAGCTCCCAAGGATCTGAACTTTACCGCGAGGGATATTGTAACTCTTTGCGGTGTGCAGGTGAGCCGCGATATGCCAAAGGATAACGGGGAGGGAGAAGGGAGCTATTGCCTGGGCAGGGAGAGGAGCCAGGGCAGGGCGTAAGCTACGGCAAGTGCGCCGATGCCGAGAAACGTGCCGAGCGGGAGTTGGTATTGGGTGGCAATCGTCCAGCGGATGGCCGGGAGGGTGCCGAGTCCACGCCTTGCGGCGCGCTCCGCGAGAGGACGTTTCCACCCGGAGAGATAGAGGATTCCGACCCATAAAACTCCGGCAACGGTGCCGAGAAGGGTGCCCAGAAGAATTGTGAGGAAAGCGCCGCGGGGTCCCAGGAATGCGCCGACCATGGCCATCATTTTGACGTCGCCCATGCCCATGCCGTCGCGCTTGCGAACGAGTTTGTAAACGGCTGCGGCACCCCAGAGCAGCATGCTCCCGAGAAGCGCGCCGAGAATGGCGTTTAGTAGATTGAAGAACAGGTCGGGATGAGGGGGAAGTTTTCGAAAGCCGCTCAGAAAAAAAAGCGCTGCCGCGGTGGGATCCGAGATGCGAACGCGAATTGACAGGAGCAGGCCCATCGCCAAGCCGGGAAAATTGACGAGATCGGGAAGCAGGCGGACGCGGAAATCGGTGACGACGAGAACGATGATCAGGCAGGAAAAGAGGAGCCATTTGAGCGTTGGCAGGCCGATGCCGAACTCATGGTAAGTGAGGACGAAAAGGAGTCCGGTGGCAAACTCGACGAGCGGGTACATCGCCGAGATGGGCAGGGCGCAGTTGCGGCACTTGCCGCGAAGGAGCAGCCAGCCGAAGAGGGGGATGTTGTCATAGGGCTTGATCGGCGTGTGGCACCGCGGGCAGCGAGAGCCGGGCGAAACGATGGAGAGGCCCTCCGGAATGCGCGAGATGCAAACATTCAGGAAGCTGCCGAAGATGATGCCAAAGAGAAAAAAGAGCAGCGGGATCACAGTTTCGACTGTGCCACAGGCGGCGAAGAGGCTCAACGAAGGGCGGAGCGGAGCGTGTCGCATGGCTAACGGTAAACGAGTGCGAGTAGCTGGGAATGCGGCAGGATAGAAAAGAAGGATTCACCGCAGAGACGCAGAGGGCCGCAGAGGACCTCGGAGAGTTGTGGGAACGTCGCTTGGTTATGGGATAAACACCGGGTTCGCTAAACTGACTCTATGGCGATGAGCAGGTATGAGCACTGGATACGGCGGTACGAGCACCGGCGGTGGACGACCGATGATAATCGTATGGTGCGGCCGTTTGCATGGGGATTGGAGCATATCGGGGGAGATTCCGGGTGCGCGGACCCGAGGGGGTATGTGCGGGAATATGCGCACGAGGCGATTGAGAAGAGTGAAGAGTGGTATGCGCGGGAAGAAGTGCGGGATTACCGGCTGGATTCGGAGAATGTG
>DATLVJ010000789.1:0-3179 GCA_035577585.1 Candidatus Limnocylindrales bacterium | reverse complement strand
GCGTTTGGCAAGATCTCAAAGATGCCCTACAGCCTCTCGATCCATTATGAGTCCGGCCTCGTTCTGGCAAATGGTGAATTGACCCTGCAGAGCACACCGACGTTCGGTCCCAAGGGTTTGGTGCAGGTAGAAAGAGAGGTTCATTCCTACGTTGATGACACCGAACTGGACACTTATCCCAACGTTGGAACGGGTTACGGCAAGCAGGACTAAAGTAGAACTAAACGTCAGATGAACCATACCGCGCTATTACATTGCGCTCCTGTCGGAGGACGGCAAAACCTTGCACGAGTGGTCTGCGGAGACCAATCCTTACGACGACATCTTCTTTGACGGGAGATTCGCTACTCTTAGCGGGACAGTCGAAGACTGGGGTTGGGCGGTTCTCTCGCTGACAGTCACCTCCTGGCCATTCTCAACAAAATCTGGGCCGGTTATCGAGAATCGATAGTCGTTCCACTACCGCGCCGTCGACGCTAGAAGTGATGCGAGTCGTGATCTAGTTGACGCGAGACTCAACGCTTGACCAAATCCTTATGCGGTCATAACTCGCCAAGTAACGGGAAACCACTCCTGACGATAGTGTGCAATATTGACCACGTACCCCTATTCGCCGCGTAGTAGCGTCATTGGCCTGTTGGGAGGGGCCGATGATGAAACGCGACTACACTTGGCGCGAGTGCTACGTACGCGCCGGGTTGGAAACCAATCCCGAGCTTAAGTTCGTTCAAATTTGCGAAGCCATTGCGGCAATTGAGCAACGGCGGTTGTGTTCCGTTGAAACCAACGAAGAACGCTGCGAATTGGAGAACGCTGACGAAGGTATCCGAGCCTTGATTGCCGAGTTCAACAAGTCGTTTGACACGTCGCGCGAAGAAAAAGTTGAAGCGGCCTGAACTGTCTGGGTAGCGAAATGGCCGGGCTGCGGAGAGAGCGTTGAGCAACTGGTGCGAAGAACTGAGCATGCGATTGCTCACAGAAACAGTGCTCGGTAGTTCCGGTCGTATAGTCGCCGAACCGGGTGCGCCGTGAAAAGGCGGTGGTCCACAGCGGGAGTAAGCCCGCCCGGGAACTGGTTCGCTCCACCCGGTAGCAATCAGAGCAGCAGTGGAGGCAACGAGACTGCTGAAGCCTCTGGTGCAGAGAGTCGCTAGGCGACTTGGCGAGCGTGCAGGCCGTAACGTGAATAAACGCTGAGCAGGCCCCGAAACCGACAATGCAGGAGCCGACCCGCCCCGGTTCGTGGGAAGGCCGAAGCGGATGGAATCGTACGAGCGAATAAATTCCATCAGACCTGCCGGGGTATTGGCGACGGCATGCAGGCAAAGGGGACCATGCGCAACACGGGAAGTCCCAGCGGTGATCGCAGTGTGGATCAACTGGCAACTCGCGAGAGACAGGCCGGGCCGTATGGGATGGCGGAGAGGCTCGTTGTACCGATGAAGCCGGGTAACTCCGGTGGAGGGAAGGAGCCTCAGTTGAAAGGAAACGCAAGAAGCAACAAAGGACCGAGGGATTGGCGATGAGCCTAACAACTCCACTAAGTGTTCAGAAGTTGCAGACGGCGTTGCATGACAAAGCGAAGGGATCGCCCAACTTTCGCTTCTATGCTCTGTACGACAAGGTGCATCGAGAAGACGTGATGGCATTTGCCTATGAATGTTGCAAAGCAAACCGCGGAGCAGCAGGCGTAGACGGCCAAACGTTTGAAGACATCGAAGAGTACGGGCTGAAGAAGTGGTTGGACGAACTGACGCAAGAGCTGAGAAGTAGAACGTATCGACCGCAGCCCGTACGGCGGGTGTGGATACCCAAGCCGGACGGAAAGCAGAGGCCGTTAGGAGTGCCCGCGATCAAAGATCGCGTGGCACAGACGGCGGCAGTTCTGGTGCTCGAACCGATATTCGAGGCCGACCTGCAGCCGGAGCAATATGCCTATCGGCCAGACCGCAGTGCGCTGGATGCCGTGAGGCATGTCCACAAGCTGCTCAACACCGGCCATGCACAAATTGTAGACGCGGATTTAAGCGGCTACTTCGATAGTATTCCCCACGCCGACCTTTTAAAGTCGGTGGCTCGACGGATCGTCGACGGAGCGATGCTGCATTTGATCAAGATGTGGCTGGAAGTTCCGGTCGAGGAGACCGACGAGAAAGGGAATAAGCAGCGGAGTACGCGCAATCGGGATGAGGGACGGGGAACTCCGCAAGGAGCTCCGATCAGCCCATTGCTCAGTAACTTGTACATGCGTCGATTCGTGCTGGGAGGGAAGAAACTCGGACACGAGAAGCGTCTCGCTGCATACATCGTTAACTACGCCGATGACCTGGTGATCTGCTGCCGTGGCCGAGCGGAAGAAGCGCTGGCCATGATGCGAGACATCATGACGAAGCTGAAGTTGACGGTGAATGAAACGAAGACGCGTGTCTGCAAACTGCCGGAAGAGAAGTTCGACTTTCTGGGGTACACGTTTGGTCGGTGCTATTCGCCGAAGACAGGGCGCTCGTACACTGGTACGGTTCCCTCGAAGAAGCGAGTGATCCGCATCTGCGAGGCGATTAGTGAAATGACCGGACGGGAGCAAACTCTGCTGGATCAAGAGATGGTGGTAGCGAAGCTCAACCGCACGATAATTGGATGGGCCAACTACTTCTGTCTAGGACCAGTCAGCACAGCCTATCGGGCGGTGGAGCAACACGCTCGCAAGAGGCTGCTTCAGTGGTTGTGTGCCAAGCACAAACTGGTGTGGCCGGCGGCCAAACGGTTCCCGGAGGCATCTCTGCATGAAGTGCTGGGCCTTGTCTGCCTTACCAAGCGGACGAGCAACTTCCCGTGGGCGACATCGTGAACCTTTCTCCGAGAGCCGGAAGCGGGAAATCCGCACATCCGGTTCGATGAGCGGGGTGTGAAAACGGAAGCATGGTCCAGCTCGTGAGGCACCGACCAACGAAAGGGTCGGAAACGGATAGGCTGAACCTAAACCACCGCGTCACACCTCGACTCCACACATTGGCCCTATTGCTTGATCTGGTAGCTTTTCGCCAAGATGGTTGCGGTTCACCCGAAAAATGCGAGGCGAAACAGCGTATAGCCACGGATTGATTCCAACTTCTTCTTGATGGGTTCATTTCTGGCCATCGGGGGTTCGTACTTGGTGCGCCAATGGTGCAGATGGGAGG
>DATLVJ010000788.1:0-13031 GCA_035577585.1 Candidatus Limnocylindrales bacterium | reverse complement strand
TCCTGGTGGACGGGGAAGGATTCGAACCTTCGTAGCCCGCAAGGAGCGGCAGATTTACAGTCTGCTGGTTTTAGCCACTCACCCACCCGTCCCGGAAACTTCTGCCGGGATACCAAAATCGTATCCGTGAAAACTGCAAGGACACCTACAGCTTGTCCTCTGTTTGACTGCCCTGCCGTTGTACGGGAGCGCGATGCGAGCAAAACACAAATTGGACTCGTGTCCAAAGACACCAGCCCGTTTATGTTACTTGCCGGGAATCTTCCCGCCTCGCTCCCCTTGCTAAAATCTGGTGGAGCTGGCGGAGGGATTTGAACCCCCGACCCTCTGATTACAAATCAGATGCTCTACCAGCTGAGCTACGCCAGCACTGCTCAAACCGCACAAGAATAGCAGATTAGGCACAAGGCATGCAAGTGGTGGGAATGGGGATTCGCTTGCAGGGGGCGAGGTAAACCTGTGGAAAACAGGGGACTTAGGTCAGCCCGGTCTGGCGACGCTAATACTCTTGTTTTCAACAACATGGCGCGGGAACGGGCGGCTGCGGCCAGGCCGCAATCCACAAGGGCATCCGGTAAACCCCGGCTGGCGAGTTTTCGCGCTTCATTTTCTTCAGGAGAGAAGCCCGGGGATGCGAGAATACCGCGGTTAGCTACGAGGGGAGCAGCTGAGCGAGAAAAATGGCAGACCGCAAAAAGTTGGTACCCGGACTCCTGATGCTTGGCGCCGCAATCGCCCTCGCCTGGACTTATTTTCATTGGCACCAAAGCGATCCGCAAAGCGCCCGTGAAGATCTGCTCTCGCACTTGCCGGCGGATTCTACCTCCGTGGCTTATGTGGATTTCCAGGAGTTGCGCGCATCGGCGTTTCTCTCGCAGATCCTGTCGTGGGCACCCCGTCCGCAGACGGAGGAAGAGTACGCAAAGTTCGTGCAGGCGACGGGATTCGACTACGAGCGCGATCTCGATCGAGTGGGATTTTCGTTCAGCGGGTCAGCGCAGAGCCCGAAGACAATGGTGGTGGCCGAAGGGCGATTCGATCGGAAAAAGATCGAAGCGTACAGCGCGCATTTCGGGACATTGAAGACAGCTAATGGCAAAACGATTTATGCAGTCAGGCTGAGCAATCCGCCGCGCACCGCGTATTTCACTTTTCTGAGAGATGACCGGATGGCGATTTGCAACGACGCTTCTTGCTTTTTTCAGGCTTCAGGGAGCTCAACAAACTCCGAAGAGTGGCGCGAGCATTTTCTGCGCCTGGCGGGGACGCCGCTTTTCGTCGTGATGCGGCAGGACTCGCAACTGCTCTCGGAATTGTCGCAGCGCACGCCGGGCGGATATCGTTCGCCGCAACTGGCTACTTTGCTGGGCCAATTGCAGTGGATTTCCATGGGCGCAAAGCCGGAAGGAGTTCAATTGCGCGTGGTGGCGGACGGCGAGACTTCGAACGAAACACTGGTGCGGCAATTGAACGACATGCTGAGCGGGCTGTTAATACTGGCGCAGGCGGGGTTGGACGATCCCAAATCCCGCAAACAGCTCGATCCAAAATTGCACGATGCATACGCGGGATTGTTGAAGTCGGCGGAAGTCCAGAAGTTGGACCGGGGGACGTCCAAATCGGTGCGACTGATTTTCGAGATCACACCGCAATTGCTGGAATTGGGGAAGAGCGCTTCCACGGCGGAACCGGCTGAAAAAGAGCCAGCCATTCCTGCCGGGAGAAAGCGGCGTTGAGAGGCATTGATTCCCTTTTCAAGATTTCGCGCACGATTTTGTGGAGAGGGATAGCCGGGGAGAACGGCGCCCGCTCCGCAAAACCATCCGGAGTCCAAGCGACGGACCTCAGAAGGCGGCCGCTACAACAGCAAAGCGGGCCACCCCTTCTTTCGTGAGGGCAGGCCTGAATGCGGCCGATACAGTAGTGAGTACGGGGCGGTTAGTCGGCGGAAGGATTGCTGCGCATATAGCGCCACGGGTTCACGGGCGCGTTGTTGACGCGGACTTCGTAGTGGACATGTGGCCCGGTGGAGCGGCCGCTGATGCCGGTGTAGCCAAGGACTTCGCCGCGCTTGATGCGAGTGCCGGACACAACAGCGTAAGCGGAAAGATGCGCGTACCAGGTGGTGATGCCGAAGCCATGATCCAGAATCACGACACGGCCATATCCGGAGTGTTGGCCGACGTCGAGCACAACACCGTCCGCGGTAGCGTGTACGGGAGCGCCATAATCCGCGCCGACGTCAACGCCGGTATGGAACGCGCCTTCACCAGAGAAGGGGTCGAGGCGTTCGCCAAAACTGTCCGTGATGTGGCCCAGAACCGGCCAGACCGACGGGGTGTAATTGGAGTCGGCGAAAGCCATCGAAGGCATCATGCGGAGGCCGCCCGAAGAAACAGCGATCGCGGTGGCATTGCGCTTCAAGAAGGTGAACTGTTCGACGGAGCGGTCAAAAACATCTTCGGGAGTTGAGGGCGCATCGGTCTGTTCGAACGCGGCGGGGTGGTACTTCATCACGCCAAAAGTCATGGCCACATCGGTGGCGAGAGACTGCACGGCATCCAGGCGCTGGTTGGTGTCTTTCACCGTGCTCTGAAGTTCGCGAACTTGCTTCTTCCAGACGTCGCGTTCCTGGCGAACCGCGTTGTAGTTGCCGACTTTCCAGAGCATGCGGCTGTAGGAGCCGACAGCAGCCAGAACGGTGACGCTGCCAATGATGGCGAGAACCGCAAGAGCATGCAGCAGGTAGGCAGGCACGATGAGTTTTCTCATCTTGCCGGGCGTGGAAGCGATATAAAATGTGTAATTCTTGCTGCTGATCACGCTGGGCCCCTCAGGCCTTTGCCTGTTACTCACTAAGAATGCGGCGTTTATTGCCTGTCACCGCAACCACTACAAGTACTTCGGACGCTCGGAACCGTGAGTTTCGGTTCGCGACTCTCTGCATATTAGTTTTTGTAGACTTCCGGGTCAACCCTGTATTTTCCTTTTTTTGGTACAGTGCCTGTGGAACTGTCCCCTGTCCGAAGGGACAGGGTGCGCCAGGGTAGCGCTTGCGTTATGAACGATTTCGTTGATGAAGACACACTGGTGAGTGAAATCGCACGGCATTTTCTGCCTAGTGGCGGGCGAAAAATTCGCCTCGGAATCGGCGACGATGCGGCGCTCTGGGAGCCGAGACCCGGCTTTGTGACCATCCTGACCAGCGACTGGTTCCTGGAAGGCACGCATTTTCTCCGTGAGAAGCATCCGCCGGACAGCGTTGGATGGAAATGCCTGGCGCGGGCAGCAAGCGACATTGCCGCAATGGGAGGGAGGCCCAGATGCTTTCTGCTGAACCTTGTTCTTCCAGCCCCGGCCACCGGGAAGTGGTTGAAGGGCTTCCTGGGAGGATTGCGCCGCGCGGGAAATTCGCTTGATTGTGTGCTGGCTGGCGGCGACACGACACGAGGAGAAGGAATTTTAGTCAGCGTCACAGTGATCGGAGAGATTCGAAAAGGCCGGGAGGTCTTGCGGTCTGGCGCGCGGGCGGGCGATGCGCTCTATGTGAGCGGTGCGCTTGGCGAGGCGGAGCTTGGGTTGCGGCTACTGCGAAAAAGCAGAGGCAAGGCGAATCGCAAAAATGTTGCGATCCGGAAACACCTTTATCCGGAGGCGAGGGTGGACTTGGGAGGCTGGCTGGCGGAGCGCAGATTGGCGACTGCGATGATGGACGTCTCGGATGGATTGTCGAGTGATTTGCGGCGCTTGTGCACTGCAAGTGCCGTCGGCGCAGTAATTCATCCGGATAGGCTTCCGCTGCCCCGAGGCGTGCAACAGCAAACCGCTCGACAACTTGCGCTGCATGGAGGCGACGATTACGAACTTCTCTTCGCGGTGTCTCCCCGCAATGCGGCGCGGATTCCGGCGAGATATAGAGAAATTCCGTTGACGCGAATTGGGGAAATTTCGAAGGGGCAAGGAGTACAGGTTTTAGGGCAAGACGAAAAACCTGAACCGCTGCACGCGGCTGGTTGGGATCCCTTTCGCTGACTACGCCGTGGTACGGCTGCGATGCGGCGACTCGACAGATGGCCAGTAGATTAGATTTTTCAAGCCGCCCAAGTTCAGGTGGGGGGCCATATTCCGGCCTGAACTCAATCCATACTTGTGGACAATTGTAGTTCAACGCCGCAACACGTACTCTGACTTTGGCAAGCGCAACCAGGCCCTCCTCTCCCCTTCTCGCCTTGCTCGGAAGACAAAATCTAAAACATCCCGCGAGCTGGCGGTGGAGGAATCTTGAAACGTATCATTACCGCTGTACTCTTTTGTATTTTTGTGTGTCTTGGCGCGTCGGCCCAGACACAAGCCCCGATCCGGGTGCTGTGTGGCGGCCCTGCGTATACCGATAGCAAAGGCAATCTCTGGAAAGCCGACTATGGCTACAACGATGGGACGACCAGCGCCAATGCGAACACGATTGTGGGCACAACGGATCCGACACTCTTTCACTACGGGCGCTGGAACGGGGTTGTCGCCACTCCGCTCGTTTATAGCTTCGCGGTCCAAAACGGAACTTATCACGTGAACCTTTATTTTGCGGAGACGAGCGGCATGACTGCCGGCGTCCGGGTATTCAACGTGAGAATGCAAGGACAGCTGATCTTCCAGAACATGGACGTTTTTGCCACAGCCGGAGCGAACACGGCGCTTGTAAAAGGGGCAGATATCGCGGTTTCGAACGGGCAACTGCAAATCGAGTTTGATAACCTGGTGCAGAACCCGAAAATCAACGCGATCGAAATTGTACAGACGACCACCGCGCCGGAATTGAAGATGAGTTTCCTGTATCCGGACGGAACCCCCGTTGCGGGCACGTTGAACTACCAACTGACTTCCACCCAGCTAAGCATGGGAGGCTCCGAGCCGCTGGTGAATGGCACCGCGGCTTGCTATATGTTCACGTCTCCGTCGGCGTTGGGACTTTCCGGAACGGTCCAGGTGAATCTGAACTTGCAGGACACGGCGGGGCACACGCTGTGGCAAATCAACATGGCGCTTAACCCATCCACGGCGAATCTGACCGCGGTGATGGACTCGACGCTGAACGTCGTCGTGCAAAAGCTGTAAGCGCAGTTGCGATCAGGGTGCCGGAGGAGCACCGGCACCCGGTGTCGCGGGCGGAGGCGAGGAAGCAGGCGGCTTCTCCCGCGGGGCAGGAACTTCTTCTTCGGGAGCGGTGTCCGGGACGTCGGTGCGAACGTGGTGCTCACCGGCCTGCTCTTCCAGCGTGATCACGTTTGGAAAGTTAAGCGGCGGCGCACCGGCCATGGCCTTTTCCATGAACTCCATCCAGATTGGCAACGCGGCGAGCGCGCCAGATTCACGTTTGCCGAGGGAAATTTGTTTGTCGTCGTAGCCGACCCAGACGCCGGCGGTAAGCTGTGGCGTGAATCCCATGAACCAGGCATCGGTGAAATCCTGAGTGGTCCCGGTTTTGCCAGCCGCGGGACGTCCCATAGATTTGGCTTTCATCGCCGTGCCGAATTGCACGACTTCTTCGAGCATTGCGGTCATGGTGTGGGCAACGTCGGGAGAAACCACGTCATGGACTTCCGGATGCGCTTCCTCAAGGAGCGCGCCGTCGTAGCTGGTAACGCGGCGGATCATGTGCGGATCAATGCGGATGCCTTCGTTCGGGAAAACGGTGAATGCGGAAACGTGCTCGATCAGGCGCATGTCGGCGGCGCCAAGGGCGAGCGGCAGATAAGGCGGCAGCGGCGTGGTGACGCCAAAGCGCTTGGCCATATCTACGATGTTGGAGATGCCCACTTTTTCCGCGAGTTTCACCGCCGGGACATTGCGCGAGCCGGCGAGAGCGCGGCGCAAAGTGATCGTGCCTTCGAATTTTTCATCGTAATTGTGCGGCGAATAGGATTGGCCGCCGCTGATGGTGGTGAAGGGAGCGTCGACGATGGTGTCGAACGGGGAAAAACCTTTTTCGATGGCAGTCGTGTAGACGTAGGGCTTGAAGGAGCTGCCAACCTGGCGAACCGCTTGCGTTGCGCGGTTAAATTTGGAGTCCTCAAAACTGTAGCCGCCGACCATGGCCTTGATTTCGCCGGTGCCGTTGTCGATGGCGATCATCGCGGCCTGGGGCCCGGGCTGCTGTTCGAGCTGCACGCGGGCAGTTGTTTCGCGAAGCTCCTGAACGGAAAACTGCGCCAGGTCGCCGACGGCGAGAATTTCGTTGACGCGCTTGTGACCGGTCCAGGCGATATCGAGAGCGGAGAGGATCGCGCGATAGGTGCCGATTTTGATGGTGGCGCTTTTGTCGTCCACGGCCATCACCAGGCCGGTGACGTAACTTCCCTTTTCGATGGCGTGGCGCCAGTCGTCGTCTTCGTAGGTGTCGAGTTTGCCAAGATTGTCTTTGAGGACGTTGGGAAGTTTGCCGCGCCAGCCGTGGCGGCGGTCGTAGAGGTGCAGGCCGTCGCGGATGGACTGGTTGGCGGCTTTCTGCATCTGGATATTCAGTGTGGTGTAAACACGCAGGCCGCGCTCATGCACCGCTTCCGTGCCATAAGTGGACTCCAGATATTTGCGGATGTCTTCGAAGAAATACGGCGCGAGGTCGTTGCGGGGATACTGTACGTGGAGGCCGAGGCGGGTCTTCTTCGCTGCTTCTTCCTCGGCCGGTGTAATTTTGCCTTCTTCCATCATCTGGTGGATCACCAGATTGCGGCGGGCCAGCGTGCGCGCCGGGTCTGTGAGCGGCGAATAGATCGGGCCGCGAATCATTCCGGCAAGGAGTGCGGCTTGCTGGAGGTTCAGGTCGGTGACGTTTTTGCCGAAATAGAATTGGGCGGCGGCGGCGAATCCGTAGTTACCATGAGCGAGATAGACCTGATTCGCGTACATGGTGAAGATTTGCGGCTTGGTGTAGCGGCGTTCGATCTGCAGGCCGAGGAGCATCTCCTGGGCTTTGCGGCGGAAGCTGCGGTCGCTGCGATCGAGAAACAGGTTGCCGGCAAGCTGCATGGTGATGGTGCTGGCGCCTTCGGCTTTGCGGTGTTTCAGGATGTTGCGGTAGGCGGCGCCGGCTACGCGGGGAAAGTCAACGCCCCAGTGATCCTCGAAGTGCTGGTCTTCGATGGCGGTAACTGCGTTGTAGAGAACCTTGGGGACCTGCTCCCAGGTCATCAGGATGCGGCGCTGCAGGGCGAAGCTGCCGACGAGTTGACCGTCGTCGGCATAGATTTCCGTGACTACGTTGGGACGGTACGTTTCGAGGGCGCGAATTTCGGGCAGGTCGCTCTCGTAAACAAAGAGCAATCCGGCGGCAGCGCCCAATGCGACGGAACATAAAAGAAGGAATGCGACCGCGACGCGGTCAATCAGTTTCCAGCCACGGAGACGCAGGGTGATCGGGGGGAGCGAAAACATGGACAGGCAATTCTAACGCAGAATAATTCCGCGGCGCGGGTGCGAAAATGAAAACCTTTGCGCTTTAGGAACATCCCGGAGAAAGAGTTCTTGGGCACCCAGCGTAAGCTACTGGATACTTATCCTGTTTTATATCCAGACTTGGGGGGACTTGGGCCAATGTTTGTGCTGCTTTTTGTTGTATCGGTGATCCTTGCCTTCGGTTTAGCCTTCGGAGTTTCCTTGATATTCAGGCGAATGACGCAAAGCGTTCTTTCCCGCTATCTGGCCGACAACGTAACCCAAGCCACCGCAAAATACCTGCAAATCGCGATTCTGTTGGCGGGAGTTTCCGGCGGCGCGCGAATTCAGATGCTGAAAGATTACGTGAATACCCCTGCTTATAACGGGGAAGCTCTGCAGGCGCAGATGACGACGGGGCTTTGGAGCCTGGCGATGTACAACACCGCGACTGATGCACTGCTGGGAATTCTCTGGCTGATGATTGTTTTTGCGTTTCTTGCCGTGGTGGCGGTGGCGTTCATCCGCAGGTCGAAGATCCGGTGGCTGCTGCCGGAGCGGCAGGAAATACGCGGTTCTTGGTCAAAGTAAGCTGGTGAGAACTTACGCTTAGGAAATCACCGTTAACTCGACGCCCACCACTGTCCATCGTCCGTTTTTTAGCGCGAGATGGAGCAATTCTTGGGTACCGCCGAGTTCACCTGAGTGACAGCCACCACGCACTTCCGCCTCGTTCGAGGTGATCCAGCGAACGCTCATGATTCCGATCTGGACGGCCCGATCCTTCTTGGGCGTCAGCAGCCCACTTTTGCCCGGGCCAAGTGGGCATTCGGATAACCGGACAACTGGTGGGTCACTATTCGCGAACCGTTTGAGAAAATTGGATGCCAGCGGTTTTGCGGAAGAAATGCAGAAGGCCATTGCATTTGATCGGGCGAGATCATGCGTGAAGAAGTACCGGTAGGACGCTTCGTGTACATCTTCCACCCGCTTCGAATCCGGGACGAATCCCGCCTGGGGGCTCGAAGAAAACGCAACGAGCCCGCATAGCCAAACCGAGATGAGAAATTTGCGAAGCATAATGTCACCCTCCAATTGGGGATGAATAATAACGTTCTCCGGCGCAAGCGCGGCATAGAGAGTGGCCGTTTACGGTGACTTCGCGCTTGAAGTTGATGCCTTCGCCGCACTGAGCGCAGACGACGCGTGGGCCTTTGAATCCCGGCAGGTCTTCGGGATGAATCTCCACCTTCACCCATTCTGTAGAGAACAAGACGTCGTCAGAGAGTTGTGCGTAGGCCTTCTGTTGGGCTTCTTCCTTGGGCAGATCGGGGAAAAGGTCTTTGGCGGCTTGCTTGGAGGATTCTTTGGCAGCGACGCGGATGGCGCGGCCGGTTTGCAAGTCGCAAAACGTGGCGGCGACTTTGCCCCAGTCGCGGAATTTCAGGGCGCGCTTGCCGAGGCGGCAGTTGGCTACGAGAGCCACGGCATCGGTGACGCAGCGGTCGATTTCGACGTAGGTGACGATGCGCTTACGCTCGGCGATGGGATCCAGC
Organism: Candidatus Limnocylindrales bacterium; assembly: GCA_035577585.1. Lineage (GTDB taxonomy): Bacteria > Acidobacteriota > Terriglobia > Acidiferrales > UBA7541 > Acidiferrum. The sequence continues at coordinate 4,047 of DATLVJ010000788.1, read as the reverse complement.
CCGAGTTCGCGAATGCCCAGCATTGCAAGACGCACGCCCAGCACCTGCCCCGCACAGAGGTGGCCGTGAGCGACGGCGGCGAGATCGAGATATTCGTTGAGTGTTTTCATAGTCCAGCCATCAGCAGGAACACTTTCACTCTGAACGCATCCGACGAGGATGCGTGAAGAATCTCATCCTGTGATTCGCTACAAGCTTAATCCAAGTTCGAGATCCTTCGCCTATCTCCGGTTTGTGGAGTCCGGTTCTTACAGTCATCAGGTGGACTACACCGGAGTCCAAAAACCGGACCTTGTCGGATAGGCCCAGGATGACACGTTTTTTGGTGATGTATCGTCATGTGGTCCGTTCAGGCGCCGCGGCGTTCCACGGATGCGGTTGGCGGGCTTCGACGAAAGCGAAGTAGGTCATCAGGACAGCGAGGGCCACGAACGCGGAATCGCGGACCACGGTCATGCCTGTGAGTTTCTCTGGGGTGCCGAAGCAGCCGCAGTTGATGTCCATGTGAAGGAGATACGCGCGAGTTACCACCCCGAGGAAGCCAACCATGATGAGCGTCACGATGCTGGCCCAGAGGCGCAAGCGCCAGCCGACGATCAGCATCAGGCCGACGACGATCTCCACGAACGGCAGGGTGTGCGCAAGGAGGCTTGCCGATTCTGGCGAGAGCATTTTGTAGGACTCCACCTGCTGCTGGAACATCGTAAGGTTCGTGGATACGGAAAATTTAAGGAAGAAATAGGGCCACAGGTGGGTGTTCGGCATCAGCAGCTTCGCAAACCCGGCGTAAACGAAGATCGCTCCGAGGACCAGGCGGCCGATCCAGATGACGATGCGGCGGTAGTTGAAGGGAGAGGATTGAAGCATTGGGCCTCGGTGCGAGAAGCGATCTGTAATCGGTGATATTTAATCTGTAATCAGTAATCAGTAATCAGTAATCCGCAATCAGTTTCGAAAATCTTTGGGGCGTACCGACCTAAAGGTCGGCCACTACGTCACTTTTGGGCAATCAGTTGATCCAGGAATTCCTTGAGAACGTCGTAGCTGAGCGTGCCGGCATAAGGATAGTTCTGCCCCTTTGAGTGAAAAACGGAGGTAGGCGTTTGCGTCACCGGCACGGTCAAGCCCATTTGCTTGTCCTTATCAATCATTGGCTCGAGCGTCTTGGTATCGACAATCGCCTGGACTCTTTTCATCTCTGCGGGCGAGAGCACGCTGGCAACGATTCCCTTCACGTCTCCGTCCTTTTCCCACTTTTCCTGGTTCTGGAACAGAACCTTTTCCACGGCTTCGCATTTGCCGATGTGCGCCGCCGCACGAGAATAGCTGGCGGCGACACGGGAATAGGCGTGCATCGGCAGCGGAAAGTCGCGGTGCACCAGGTAGACCTTCCCGGAGTTCACGTAGTTGTCCATGAGTTTCTGCGTGGTGTTCAGAAAGAGCTGCTTGCACGCGGGACACTGAAAATCGCTGTAGATCTCAACGACCACGGGAGCCGACTTGGATCCGAACGCTTTGGTGGGGTCGATGTCCGTGACGCCATTCACGGTGATGCTGGCCGTGGAAACAGCCGGTACTTCAGGTGCTTTCGGAGTCGCGGGTTTCTTCGCCGCCGCCGTTTTTGTCTGCGCGTTCTGGTTGGCAGGAGCCGAACGGAGGAGGGTGCCGCAGGCAAGCACGGTCAGAAGGCTGGCAGAGACGATCAGAAGACGGCGGCTCACAGAGACCTCCAGCAAGAAGTGGGAAGCAGCAGAAACAAAATCAGAGTATCACAGGTTGAAAACCAGGAATCCAAGTGCGGGTTGAGGGTGCGGGGTAGATGGGGAACGGGAGTGGACGGGTGGGGCTGGGAGGGCATGTGGATTGGTTGCAGTGCAGGAAGAGGACGTTGTCTGGAGGAGTTAAGAGGAAGGAAGACCAGGGAGAAGGCGTGGATTTAGTTGGTTTAACAAGAAAAGAATGAATGAATTACGGGCGCTATCAAGCAACTTGACAGAATCACACTCAACCTATATACTGACGGTCGTTTAGAAGGATTGAGTAGGGTTGGGGGGCGAGTTTCGATGGTTGTGACACCCCGAAGAAGGCGGCCTAAAGCCGCCCCTACATTTGGAGTTAGCGGACGTGGCGTTGGCACAATATTGGATTTAGCGGGCTTGCCACGGGCACAGGATTGAATCTAACGGGCGCACTAAGGGCGCGGTATAAAGGGTTTCAGCAATTCATCTGAAGGAGAAGGAAGCGATGAGCAAGATTATTGGAATTGACCTTGGGACAACCAACTCGGTGGTGGCCGTGATGCAGGGCGGCGAACCGGTGGTGATCCCCAATCAGGAGGGCACCCGCACAACGCCTTCCGTGGTAGCTATTACGAAGTCCGGCGAACGGCTGGTGGGGCAGGTGGCCAAGCGTCAGGCGGTGACGAACCCGGAGAACACGGTTTACTCGATCAAGCGTTTCATGGGGCGCCGCTATGATGAGGTGAGCGAAGAGATGAAGCGCGTGCCCTACAAAGTGATCAAGGGCGATCACGACGACGCGCGCGTGGAAGTTTCCGGCAAGGTGTACAGCCCGCCGGAAATCTCCGCGATGATTTTGACGAAATTGAAGAACGCGGCGGAAGACTTCCTGGGCGAGAAAGTCACCAAGGCGGTGATCACGGTTCCCGCGTATTTCAACGACGCGCAGCGGCAGGCGACCAAGCAGGCCGGCGAGATTGCGGGCCTGGAAGTGGTCCGCATCATCAATGAGCCGACTGCGGCGGCGTTGGCCTACGGCCTGGAAAAGAAGAGCGACGAAACCATCGCCGTGTATGACCTGGGCGGCGGCACGTTCGACATTTCGGTGCTGGAAGTCGGCAGCGGCGTCGTGGAAGTGAAATCCACGAACGGCGATACCCACCTGGGCGGCGACGACGTCGACCAGAAGATCGTCGACTGGTTGATTGACGAATTCAAGAAAGAGCACGGGATTGATCTGGGCAAGGACAAGATGGCGTTGCAGCGGCTGAAGGAAGCCGCGGAAAAGGCCAAGATCGAGCTTTCGCAGATGATGGAAACGGAGATCAATCTCCCCTTTATCACCGCGGGCGCCAGCGGCCCAATCCACATGCAGCAGAAGCTGACGCGCATGCGGCTGGAACAGCTGATGAGCGATTTGCTGGAGCGCTCGATGAAGCCGGTGAAGCAGGCACTCGAAGACGCGAAGATGTCGCCGAACGACATCCAGGAAGTGGTGCTGGTCGGTGGTTCGACGCGCATTCCGAAGGTGCAACAACTGGTGAGCACGTTCTTTGGCGGCAAAGAGCTGCACAAGGGCGTGAACCCGGATGAAGTCGTTGCGGTTGGCGCGGCCATTCAGGGCGCGGTGCTTGGCGGGGAAGTAAAGGACATTCTGCTGCTGGACGTAACGCCGCTTTCGCTGGGCGTTGAAACACTGGGCGGGGTGATGACCGTGCAGATTCCACGCAACACCACGATTCCGACGCGCAAGGTGGAAACCTATTCGACTGCTTCGGACAACCAGCCGGGCGTGGAGATCCACGTCATGCAGGGGGAACGGAAGTTCGCGAAGGACAACCGGTCGCTGGGCACGTTCAAGCTGGACGGCATTCCACCGGCTCCGCGGGGAACGCCGCAGATCGAAGTCACGTTTGACATCGACGCGAACGGCATCCTGAACGTGAGCGCGAAGGACAAGGCCACGAACAAGGAACAGAAGATCACCATCACGGCTTCCACCGGCTTGACCAAGGAAGAAGCCGAGAAGATGCGGGTGGAGGCCGAATCGCACGCGGAAGACGATCGCAAGCGGATGGAAGAAGTGGAAGCGCGCAATCGACTGGACGGGATCGTGTACCAGGCCGAAAAGACGATTCGCGACAACCGCGACAAGCTGAACGATGGCGATGTGAAGCGGGCAGAAGAAGCTATCGAAGAGGCGAAGAAGGCCGTCAATGAAGGCGGAGTGGCGCGTCTGCGTTCCGCAGCAGAGAACGTGGAGAAGACGCTGCACAAGATGGCGGAAGAGCTGTACAAGAAGGCGCAG
>DATLVJ010000787.1:0-2536 GCA_035577585.1 Candidatus Limnocylindrales bacterium | reverse complement strand
GGCGGCGGCGTCAATCTGACGCGTGAACCCCGCAATGGTCGCACCTTCGAATATATGGGTGAGGATCCCATCCTTGCCGGAACCCTCGTGGGAAACCGGGTGAAGTGTGAACAGGCGCAGCACGTAATGGGAGATATTAAGCACTTCGCGATAAACGATCAGGAATCGGGCCGCAAGGAAGTGAATTCCGTGATCAGCAAACGGGCCATGCGAGAAACGGATCTGTTCGCTTTTCAATTGGGGATCTCCATCGCTCAACCTGCGGCCGTTATGTGTTCCTACAACGCGGTCAATGGGGACTATGCCTGCGAGAACAAATACTTGCTCACCGACGTGCTCCGGAAAGATTGGAATTTCAAGGGATTTGTGGTTTCGGACTGGGGTGCGACGTTTGGCATGCTGAAAGCTTCCGCCGCGGGACTGGACCAGGAGCAGCCCCTGGATGATTTTTACGGTGCCACTTATAAGCAAGCCGTGGAGTCCGGAAAGATTCCCGTTGCAGAGCTGGACGAACATGTCCGCCGCGTCCTTCGGTCCGAATTTGCAAGCGGCATCGTTGATTTTCCCGTTCAGAAAAGCGTCGTAGACGTGCAGGCGGGTCTGGAGACTTCCCGCCTTCTCGCGGAGCGGAGCATTGTTCTGCTCAAGAATGAAAAAGGAATTTTGCCGCTGGATCCCGGCAAGGTTCGGTCGATCGCAGTCATTGGCCCCCACGCCGACACCGGTATGATTTCCGGCGGAGGTTCCGCGCAGGTGGACCCACCGGGAAGCAAGGAACCCAAATGGCAGTCCCAAGTATGGTTTCCCACTTCTCCCCTGCAAGCCATTCGCGCAAAGCAAGCAAACCTCCGGGTAGCATTCGATTCCGGCGCCGATTCCGCGTCTGCCGTGCGACTCGCCAGTAAATCGGATGTCGCGCTCGTCTTTGCCTACCAGTGGATGAGCGAAGAGATGGATCTGCCAAATCTGTCGCTTCCGGAAAACCAGGATGCTTTGATCGAAAAGGTAGCGCAGGCCAATCCTCACACCATCGTTATTCTGGAGACCGGTTCCGCGGTCACCATGCCGTGGATCGATAAGGTCGATGGAGTGGTCGAAGCCTGGTATGCCGGCAGCAAAGGGGCGGATGCGCTCGCCAACATTCTTTTCGGTGATGTGAATCCCAGCGCCAAGTTGCCCATTACTTTTCCGATTGACGTCGCGGACCTTCCGCATCCCCGGTTGCAGAAACCCCCTTCGGACGGTGTCGGCCTTGCCGCGGTCATGAAAACCGGGGAAGCGAAGGCAACCTTTGTGGTTCAGTACGACGAGGGCTTGAAGGTTGGCTACAGATGGTATGACGCGGAAAAGAAAGAGGTGCTGTTCCCGTTTGGGTTTGGCCTGTCGTACACGAAGTTTGAATACGCGAGCTTGCAGATCCGAGCCGGCGATGGCGTGACACTGAATTTCACCGTAAAAAATACCGGCAGCCGGGCAGGAGTGGAGATCGCCGAAGCCTACGCCACGTTGCCCGGTGATTCCGGTGAACCTCCGAAGCGGCTTGTGGGCTGGAGCAGGGTGGAATTGAATCCCGGCGAGTCAAAGCATGTAACCTTGACGATTCCCAAAGAGTATCTTTCCGTATTCGATGAAAACTCCAATTCGTGGAAGTCTTTTCCCGGTGCCTATTCTTTTCACGTGGGCGCGTCCTCCCGGAATCTGACGCTGCGCGCCAAGCTGGCTCTGGACTGATTCACCGGGCTCTCCGGAAATTTCTCAGGGTAGAAGCGCAACGAATTGCTGGCAGGCTATGCAACCGCAGCATTCTGTTATTCGTGTGAAGTGATTGGACTTCGGGAAATGGTGGGCCTGGGTGGACTTGAACCACCGACCTCGCCCTTATCAGGGGCGCGCTCTAGCCACCTGAGCTACAGGCCCTTCCAAACTGATGTGGCAACTGACTACAACCCTCTCAGTTTACGATGACTTAGCTGCATTCGCAACTGAGTACAAGTTTTCATTTTGAGTACAAAATAGCAATTGCTCTGCCAAAGCACGCTTCTTTTCGTGCTCAAAATGGGTGTAGATGCTGGTAATTTTCAGACTGGAATGACCGATCTGCGAAGTCACGAAGTCACCCGGCAAGCCTGCCGCTTGCATCTGGCTGGCTCTGCCGTGCCTGAATGCGTGCATGGTGCCCACTGGAATGCCCAGACGTTCACAGAGAGGCTTCAAGAACTTTCTGTTGATATCTTGGCTTAGCAGCGACCTACCGCTACGCGATTCAAACACCCGCCCAGTCTTGCGGCCATCAAGGTACTCACGAAGCATTTTGACGGTGACGGAATCCAAATAAACCACCCGTCTTCCGGCCTTTGTCTTCGTTGGCCCTTCGATGCCGTTCCAGACAGAACGGGTCACTTCAATCACTCCGTTTTCCAGCTTCAAGTCTTCAACACGTAACCCGCAAAGTTCACCGCACCGCATTCCCGTGTGACCGGCAAGATGGAACAGCACTCTGTACTTGCCAGTGGCACCGTCAACGATGCTGCGCACT
>DATLVJ010000786.1:0-14832 GCA_035577585.1 Candidatus Limnocylindrales bacterium | reverse complement strand
ACGAGTTAGAATCTTCAAGCAACTCGTGAAAGTCGTCCGATGGGGCGCTTGCTATTGGCAGAGGAGTCGGGACCTGGTTTGAACCAACATCAGTTTGAACTACCTGCTCGCCGTGATTCATAAACTTGGGGTAATGGCCTTCCAAGCCGCCGCTATCGAGCCTATCAACTTCAGGTGCATCGAGATTAGAACTTCCCCCAGAGTTGATCTGGCATCCGAGACATTCATCGTTCTCTCTGATTTGATGCCGATTAAGACAAAATTCCCAGTGCGAGTCAGGGAAACTTTGTGAGGCCGGATCGACCCCCAAGTCTTCGTGAAAGGCAGGCCTGCTTAACTGTGCCGCAACGGTTTGCGGGACATTACCCGAAACGGTCAGCATCACTGCAATTACGAACAGCGGCCAGACTTTCCAATTTAGGGGCATTTGCCTCGGTCTCCTTCTTGGTTCGTCAACTTATCGCTCGAATGAGGGCGCAATTGAATTGGTGCACTAGAGGTTGTCGTGGCCGGAATTCCTGGTGACCTGAGTCATTTACTTCTAGTTGGGATCTTTGCGGTCAAAGCTCGCGATATGTAACTCAGATCTATGCACCTGTGAGGCCGCCGAAATGTCCTAGCGAAAATCGCCCTTTCCAACGTCAAGTGTCATGTGCCCTGACCTGATTAGGCACCTGTCAGTTCTGCTAGCCGCTAAATGTTGGCAAAAGGACCGAATCCTACGCCGGTTGTCTCCTCAACCGGGATACGCAGGCATATGCCGTACAAGGACTTAGATTTTCCATTATCAGGGTTGCGAAGACTTCTTGGCCGCGTCTTCTTTGGCCCATTGCTGTTTCTTTGCGTCGATGTCTTTGGGAGAAGGTGGGTAGCGGCTGAAGGCATTTTTGATGTTGCTGTCGGCGGTCTTCCAAATCTTATCAGGGTCGGTATTGATGATCTTCACGCTCACAAACATGCGCCAGGCAAGATCGCGTTCTTTATCCTGAATCAGTTCAATGCCGAGGGTGCCCTTGTGGGTGGTGTAAGTGTCCATGGAATAGTACATGAACCCCCAGTGATAACCGTAGTAAGGGCCGTAGACCCCCCAGTTGGTATTCGCTGCTACATTAAAGTCCTTCTCGCTGTTGACCCAATACCGAACCACCAAGTCTGGATTTTCACCTGGGTCCACCTCGCGCAGTCCCTTGGCTGTCAATTCACGGGTGACGGCTCGGTGAATCTGATTATTGAGCTGCTCCGGATTCAGCTGCATCCGGACAAGTTGTTCAACGCCTCCAATAAACGCAAAGGTTTTGAATTTTGAAAAATCAAGATTGGGATTGAAATCGACAGCTAGTTTGGCACCCGCCGGATGCGTGGAAAGCAGCAATCCGGCGAGCACAAGCAAAATCCTTCTCCGTTTATTCCGATACAACAACCTGATTCGTTTCATGGGAATCCTTTCAACGCGAAAAGTAGAGTGCGCAAATCGCAGCCTGGGGCTCGGAAAATTTCCGCTTAAACTTGGGTCGAGCCCTCAGGTTCCAGCAGAAATGTTGCTGCTCACCAGCCAGCGTTGCGGTTCACACGGTTGATTCGAATGAAGAAATAAAGATCCGCCCCGCGAGCACCTCGCCGATTGCAACCAGGAGATCTGTCGCAATCCGCAGCTTCCAAACATATGCGACTGCGCCCGTTTTGAAAGCGGCCTGGACGAAATCTGGGTCCGCATGCACCGTCAAAAATATGATCTTCGAGGAGGAGCAGGATTCTCTCAACTTAATGGCTGCGTCTATACCATTGAGTTCCGGCATCGAAATGTCGGTGACGATCACGTCTGGCTGCAGTCTCCCGGCAGCTTCTACCAGGGATTCACCGTCCCGCACACAACCGACGACATCGAAGGTCGGCTCCAAGAAACCCTTAAGGAGTTCCAAAAGGGGCCTATGGTCATCGGCCACGAGTATTCGAGTTTTTTGCAATTGGTAACCCGCAGTGTCCGGGGCGCTACGTAATAACCTTCGCCCCCACGGCCAGCTATCCCGGTTGGAGTCGAAGCATCAATCTTGAGCTGAACCCGGCAAAAGGCGTCCCATCTCAACTTGCCCTGTGAAAGGACTCACGAACACTGTCAAAAGAGACAGCGACTTTGGACACCTAAACTACGGGGTTCGATCATGAGTAGGCCGAGTCCGGCCTTTCTTCTTGAGCGAAGTCCAGCAAGTGGCCCAAAATCCAGCCTAAGTGTTTCACGCTGTGAAACGGTGATGGTAAGCTGGAAGTCCGCCCGCAGGTTGACCTAATTGGGGGAGAGATGACTTGCAAGAGTTGTGCTTCCGAGAAGCAACAGGACTTCTCAGGGGATTTTTCAGTTGCATTTCGTCCGATCGAAAAACTGAATCTCACTCCCGTTAACTTTGTCCGGAAGGTCGTGGTCTGTTTGGATTGCGGATATGCCGAGTTATTCGTTCCCAAACACGAATTAGACCAGCTCAAAAAGGGCGCATGAGCACCCAGCCTAACGAATGGATCCCCGTTCCCTAATGAAACTTCCATGCCGCTTGCAACTCCGTCTCGACCGGGTTTGAAACTTCGCTTGCATCACGGGTATCCGGGCGATGCTGAGATGGAACGGCAGAATCGGGATGCCTATTATTGCAATTGCTAACGGGAACCCAGAACACATCCCCCAGCACATACTTTCTCTCTCCTAGCGACGTGGAGCTTGCTGCTGAGGGCCGAGGATTCAGTTTCTCGTTCATCTTAACTCCTCCTCCGAATCGCAATTCACGGAATCTTCACAAAGGCAAGACCCGAAGGAGGGGGTTTCTTTCGGGTCTTGCTCCCGTGTTGTGCGGAGCCGGTTCTCCGCAGCGTGGTTAGAACCGGAACTGAATGCCCGCCTGATACCGGAAGTTGCTTTGATTCTGGTTTCCCGCGGTGAATCCGTTGCCAAACCGAGTGAGCACGTAGTCAACCTGCGCTGGCCGGAAGGCGATGGAGTGCGTCAGCGGGATGTCGACACCGCCGCCGATCACAAAGTCGAATGCGTTATTGCTTGGGTTGTTAACGACGCAAGTTGCCAGCTGTTTGCATAGGTTGCCGTAGAAGCTGGAATGAGCGCCGCCGAAGAGTACCTCGCCGAAAGGTTCGAATTTCCCGGAACGAAACTTAACGACTGGACCCACGTTGTAGGTGAACAGATTGGCTGACGCCGTGGCGCTACTTATCCCATTTGTGAAAGTCACGCTGTTGCTCTGATACCCGCCAAATTCAGCTTTGATTCCAATCATCTTAGTGAAGAAATACGAAATGTCTGCGCCGCCTCCATTTAGCGAATGACTGCTAAGTGTCCCGCTATTCTCAGGGTTAAAACGAAAATATGAGTAGTAACCCGTAATTTCCACTTTTGGGCTGTCCTGGGCAAAAGCGACGCTGCCGAGAATCAATCCAACGACTACGAGCCAAGTAAACCGTTTCATTTGCTTTCTCCGTTTCTTCTATTTGTTGTGGATTGGTTCCACACTACATATTTCCGCGAACTTACAGGTCAGCCTGCAGGCCCGCGATTTCAATGACACAATCTTGAACACGGACTGGAGTACGCTTTTGACTTCGTCAAAGCGCGCGTTCGGCATAGAAAATCGCACACCCGCAATGCTATTTAGGGCCTCGCCTTGCACCAACTGGCAAAAGATACAGGGCCCGGGTAAGCGCGACTGTCGGACGATCTGCTCGTAGTTCAAGGGTTGGGTAAGGAAGCTCTGATTAACACTCTCGGACTACTCGGGTGAGACGAGAGTTGGTCCTTATTCAGTTTGTGGCTGCATTCAAGCCCTAGTAAGTCCAGTCACCGGACGAGTCCCGGTCTACCGCGATATGTGTTCCGTCAATGAGAACCGACGCCCTGAGGAGAAGATGCCGAAAATGCGTTTCCTGGGTGAAAAAGAATAGCTATGCAGCGAATTTGAAAGCAGATGGGGAAGACCTGAAAGTCGTTCAAGAGTCTTTGCGTCATGCCAACAGCCGGAGCACGCTCGACACATACGCTCGGCCATTGAAGCCACCATAGAGAGCTGCATCACCTTACTAATAGCTGCCCGAGGGATCTTGCAGGGGCAGGGTCAAGCTGCTGCGACGGGATGAGAGAAGTGAGCCTTCTTACTGTTCCTCTTTGTTCCTACGCTGGAATTCCAAACTTTCCTCAACTGTTTGAAAAGAATAACGGGGACAACTAGGCTCTAAGTCGCGACCTCGGCCGTGACAGCGTAGCGCGTTTAGGTTTTACAACAACTTACAAGACCGCCGGGTCTGCCAAACTACGCGGCAGTCATACCAGACATCGCATATTGTGGGTTGGGTTGTGGGTCGAAAAAGTTCACAGACGCCGGGTCTGCCCCACCTTTTTTTCCCAGACCCCGTGTCTGGTCAGTGGCGCGGAGTGTCCGGCCAGCGCAATTTAGCCTCTGATTTGGGAGATTGAGTTGTTTCCCGAGTCCTTCCCATGACGCACGGCGAGTTCGCGCAGCCACGCGTTGATCGCGGAGTGCTGCTCGGTTCCCATTTCCTCAAACAGCACGCCCATGCCGAAGATTCCGAAGCCGCCGCCGGAATGCATGTAGAGCACTTTGCCATGTAGTTCGCAAGAGTTCGTGCCATCGCAGATGCGGAGATGCAATTTCGTACGAAGAGGAATGGGTTCAAGAGTGTCGATATAGCAGCCGCGCGAGCTTAGTTCGGCAAGCTGCCCGCGAACTCCCGTACCGTCGCGAAGGGTTACTTCGGCTTCTGCGAAAAACGAGAACCGTGGATTGGTGCGCCTTGTTTTATATCCACCTTCGGTCACGGTGTCCCTCCAGTCCTTGATCGTCGAAGTTCGCGTGAATTCATTCTATGGAACCGAACTGCGGCACTTCCATGAGTTTCTTCTCATGACCGCCGAAAGAGGTAACTGGCTCTCCGTACGGGTATGCGGCGCTCCGGAACCTAGGCTTGAATTAACGCGGGCCGCAAGAAAAGCCGCAGGGTCTGGCCCAAATACCTTTCATTCCTGAGACAGTTGCACCGGCACTCTGCTCCAAACTACTTCGAACTGAAACGCTTACCGGAAATGACAAGTAGCCCGGCCGTCATGTACGCCGACCCGAGTTCTAACCAGCATCTCTCGGGCCACATCGGGTCTATCCCTCGAGCTGTCGGGAGGCACGACGGAAACCACCATAACCATCATATTTTCTTTAATTTAATAAGTGCTGCCGAGATTGATCAGAGCTCCCATACCTTTCGACCTTGCCACGAGTGACAAAGTGAAGCGGCCTTTGTATGTAGCCAACATGCCAATAATCGGCAGGAAAGTCCCTTGAAAACAGTACTTCTGGCCCATTCGGCTAAACGATAGAGATCGTTAGAAAGTACTGAACGTCATAGAACTATGGGAATTTGCGTGTTCAGGCTCAGTTCGGATAGTTGCCTTGAACTTTCGCGAGTTTGGAAGGATTAGGCCGGCCCGAAATAGGCACGCTGATTTCTGTCGTAGTGAGCAGTGCGTATTCGAGTCGGAAAGGCAATGAGTAGCATGGAGGCGATATGGCCTTGGACGCTCTAGATCAGAAAACTCTGAACAGCCTTCCCCGGCTGTCCGAGGTTTACGATGCTTTCGGCGTCGAGATCAATGCTCTGTCTCTGAACGAAATCTTTGCGCTTTACGAGCGCGCCGGTTTTCTATATCCCGAAAAAGCTGCCCGGCTGATTCCGCATCTCAAACAAGTCCGAGAGAACTGGCGGCGCATGTTAAAGGCTGGCGATTCGCTTCTGTACGTCCTGACAGCAGGTGACAAGAAAACGGGCCTTGCTTCGATTGCAGTTTGGCGCACTTCGCATCACGGCTGGACATCGCAACACCTGGTTTCCGAGAACAACCCGATGGCCTCAAGGGCGGTGATGCTGGCAGGAACAGCCGCCAGTATTTTGAAGGGAGTTGACGAGTCGCATCAAAATTGGTTTCGGCCAGAGAACCGCTTTCCCTCCAGAGTCTTTGGATCCATGGTTCAGACAATCGGCCAGTCTCTCTCTTCCGTCCAGCGGCATATGTATTTCGCGTTGCCGAAGAATTCGCGACTCCCCTCGGGGGGAAGAGTTCGCGTTGTCCCGTATGATTCGTCTCAGGAAGAAGCCCTTTGCATGATCGCTTCGGTCACGCGAGGCAGTATATATCTCACTGCAGAGCAACTGGCGACTGATCCGGAATTGAACGAAGTAAACCAGTTGTACCAAGAGGTGGGACTCCGTCGGACTCGCAGTGTGTGGCTTGCCTACCGGGGATACAAGGATGAACCCATCGGCGCGGTTATCGCTTATCGCGGACCTTTGGGCCTGAATTTCAGTTACATAGAAAATCGCTGCGACCTGCTATTACATCCCACGCTTCCCGAAGCTGATGCCGTCGACGTGGTAGCCGCGCTACTTAGAGCATCCGCTTCCGCTTATGAGGACTTTGAACTCGACGCGATTCCCGTGATCGCCGAGGAAATCGCTGCACCCGCACTGCTTCAACTGAGGGCGGAGTTCGTCCGCCACTATTGCCAGGGAACATGGTTGCAGCAAGGCCAGCTGCGTTTCTACCGCCACATCGATGGCTTTTACTCAAGACTCTTGGCGCGTGCGGAAAAGCATGCGATGCAGCCAAGTCTTATCGGGCAGGGACACTGATGAGCCAGGTCGCGCCAGTTGACTACATCATGGACGACCCGCGCGAGGCTTTGCGCCTCGAGCAGAAGGTCGATCCAGTTGCGTGGGTACAAAAGTATCTGGCGCATCGAGTTTACCCCGGCGCAGAGGTCCTTTCCGTAGGATGCGGTCCAGGCGTCATCTTGCGCTCGGTCGCAAATCTGGACTCATCCGTCAGAGCAACGGGTATAGACATCAGCAGAGACCGTCTGCAGCAAGCGATGGAAAGAAATCGCGGGAATTCGCGTGTGCAATTTGTTTGTGGTGATGCGCAGTCCATGGAGTTTCAGTCCAACAGTTTTGACCTGGTGTACTGCCGGATGTTGCTTCAATACCTGAAAGAGAAAGAACGCGCCGTGTCGGAAATGGCCAGGGTTTCGAAACCAGGAGGCACCGTCCTGCTGCAGGATCTGGATGGCCAACTCTTGTGGCACTACCCGGAAGACCCCGCGGTTCAGGGAACCCTTGGAAAGGTCGTAGCAGCCCTGGGAACAACCGGCTTTGATCCCTTCGTCGGAAGGAAACTCTTCTGGCTAGCGCGAAACGCGGGCCTTACGAATATTGATGTCCAAGTCGAGTGCTATCACTTGATTGCGGGTGAAGCGGATCCGGACATTCTGAAGCAGTGGGAACTGAAACTGGAGATTGCGGCGCCGCAAATGTCCCGGGTGCTCGGCAGTGAAAGCGAAGCCAGGAAGCAATCGCAAGCCTTCCTCGATTTTCTTCGCCGGCCGGACACGCTCACTTATTCGAATGTTTTCACGGTGACAGGGGAGAAGCCTTTATGAATTCGAGATCCTCACTGGTTCAGGGGTGGTTTTCCCTACCGGGAAAGATTGATTTGAGCGATGGAATTTCTCATCGGCAGTTGGAGATATTTCTGGGGATGTTGTCCACGACTTGTGGGGTAAACGGGCCACGATTGGGAGCCAGCGAATAGCCAAATCCTGATTGTCGATATTGCTGACTGGGGTGCGTAGATGAATGACGAAAAGAATCAAAATCGCCTGGTACGAGGACGGGCCTCGTTCCGACAGTCCGAGATGGTACTGCGTGAGGAATCGCGTTCTCGTCTCGCGGACGATCTTCAAGAAGGGAAGCAAAATATGTTGTTCAATCGCAATCACAAGCCTGGCCCAGCGACGAGGGCCGGGAGAATTGCCTTAGCCACACTCCTTTCCGCGCTGCTTGCGGGTAACGCGATGGCCCAGGATCAAAAAAGCGTCCCCGACGTCACTGCAATGAGCATGGAAGACTTGATGAATATGCAGGTGACATCCGTCTCCAAGCACACGCAGAAGGTGGCGGATGCGGCCGCGGCGATTTTCGTGATCACGCAGGACGATATTCGCCGGTCGGGAGCGACCAGCATTCCTGAAGCATTGCGACTCGTGCCGGGACTTGAGGTGGCGCGAATCGATCAGAACAAGTGGGCCATCGGCTCTCGCGGGTTCAACGGGCGTTTCGACAATAAACTGCTTGTCCTGATTGACGGCCGAAGCGTCTATACCCCCCTATTTTCCGGTGTGTATTGGAATATCCAAGACGTCTTGCTGCAGGACCTCGACCGGATCGAAGTGATTCGTGGTCCTGGCGCGACATTATGGGGGGCTAATGCGGTGGATGGTGTCATTAACATCATCACCAAACCAGCTGCATCCACACAGTCCGCAATTGTTGAGGCCGGTGGCGGGACAGAAGAGCGAGGCGCCGGTGGCGTCCGTTACGGCGGAAAGATTGGCGATGCTACCCACTACAGAATCTACGGAAAGTACTTCGATTGGGGACCATCTGATTACGTCACAGGCGGAACCGCGCATGACGGTTGGGATGCCATCCGCGGCGGGTTTCGTGCGGACTGGACGCCCTCCGGAGCAAATTCACTCACCATCCAGGGGGATATTTACCGCAGTAATTACAATGAAACCTTGACTGTCCCTACCTTGTCGGCACCCTATTCAAACACTTTCCCCAACAACGGGACTTATAGTGGCGGGAACATCCTCGGGCGCTGGAATCACACCACTGAAGGCGGTTCGATGTCCCTGCAGATGTATTACGACAACACCACCACGGTCGATCATTCGTTGTTCGAAGACCACCAAAACATTTTTGACATCGACTTCCAGGACGGCTTCCATGTTGGGAACCACCAGCAATTCTTGTGGGGCCTTGGTTATCGATCTATTCTCGATGGAAACGATTCCAGCTTTACCGTATCGCTGCGGCCCAATCAGGTTAACCTGAATCAATTTAGCACCTTCCTGCAGGATGAAATCAGCCTAGCTGATAATCGTCTTCGCTTGACTCTTGGTTCGAAACTCGAGCACAACACCTTCACTGGATTCGAGGTCGAGCCGAACGCAAGGCTTCTGTGGACACTGACTCCAAACCAGTCCGTTTGGACCGCGATCTCACGGGCTGTCAGAACTCCCGCCCTGACCGAGGAGGGCCTGCGGTTAAATTCAGCTGTTGTACCTCCGGGCACTCCTCAGAATCCTTCTCCGTTTCCCGCCGTTCTGGCGGTGTTTGGCAGTCCTAAATTCAACTCTGAAGACCTTCTCGCATACGAATTCGGCTATCGAATGCAGGCGACCAGCAACCTCTCTCTCGACATTGCAACTTTTTATAACCGCTACTCAAACCTTCGCTCCGCGGAACCTGGCGCGCCTTTTCCTGAGGGTAGTCCTATTCCGACCGATATCGTCGTTCCTTTTGTCGCGGCGAACAAGATGAGCGGCGGAACCTATGGACTCGAATTGTTTGCAGATTGGAAAGTGATTCCGAAATGGAGGCTTTCGGGATCTTACAGCTACCTGCAAATGGACATTCACAAAAATTCGGACAGTCAAGATCCGACTGCGGACGTCCCGAACGGCTCAAGCCCGCGTCATCAATGGTATTTGAGGTCTTCGGTCGATTTGCCCAAGCATTTCGACGAGGACACGACGCTTCGATTTGTGGACCATCTTTCCGGCTTGGGCTTGCCTGGTTACTACTCGTTGGATGCCCACCTGGGCTGGAAGCCGGTAAAAAATCTGGAATTCTCGATTGGCGGACAAAACTTACTGGACAACCGCCACTTGGAATTCTTGCCGGATTTCGTGAACACCGCTCCGACTCTTGTAAAGCGCAGCGTTTTCGGAAGTATTACGGTGACTTTCTAAGTTGACTGCCGGATCAGCCGTGAGATTGTCGGCTTCCAGCGGACGGTACATTTGATGTTGAGACGACTACAAATTCTGATCGTTGCGCTCAGTGTTTCGCTGAGTTGGGCTCCCGCGGCCCTTGCACAGGATCGTGGGCCGTCCGATTCCTCGGAATATCTGATCAAAGCCGGCTTCATTTTTAATTTTGCAAAATTTGTGGAATGGCCGCCGACCACTTTTGCCCAGACCGATTCTCCTATCGTGATCGGTATTCTGGGTACTGATCCCTTCGGACCGATTATCGACCAAATCGTCCAGGACAAAAAAATCGGAGGGCGGGGGTTTGTGGTCAAACGGCTGAAGTGGGGGGCAGATCCCAAGGAACTAAGGGAGTGCAAGATCTTGTTTGTGGGCGCGTCAGAAAGAACCCACATCGACGAGCTGGTACAAATTGTACGAGGCTTGCCGATCCTGACGGTTGGCGAAACTCCGGGCTTTGCAGAGCACGGCGGCGTGATTCGATTGGTCTTGGAAGACAACAGGGTGCGATTTGAGGTCAACGTTGACGCAGCACATCAGGCAGGCCTGACGATCAGTTCCAGACTGCTCACGCTGGCAAGAATCATCCAACAAGCGGCAGTAGATACGAGGAAGCCGGGATGATTCTACAGAACCTATCCATTAAGCGGAAACTGACGCTCATCACGATGCTGACGAGCAGCCTTGCGCTGATCCTTTCGTCCGCCAGCTTTCTTATCTACGACCTGGTTTCATTTCGGCACCTGCTCAGCCAGGATCTAATGACCCAAGCCCAGATTATCGGGTACAACAGCGCGGGAGCCATGGCGTTCAAGGACGAACCCGCGGCAACAGCAACGTTGTCGGCGCTCACAGCAAAAGAAGACATCATCACTGCAGTCTTATATAGGCCCGACGGAAATATCTTTGCGCACTATTCTCGCGGTACCGCGACCCTCCCCGCTTATCTTCCTTCTCACGTGCAGGAGCAAGGCTACCGTTTCAAGGGAGGATACCTGGAGGTTTTTCACGATGTCACGCTGAATGGGGAGCGTCTCGGAACGTTGTATTTGCAGTCGGACTTGCGCCAATGGAGCCAGAGAGCAAGACGTTACGCAAACATTCTGATCGTATTCGTGCTGGTCTCCGGCTTGTTTGCATTCTTTGTCTCTTCGAAGCTTCAGGGATTCATTTCCAGGCCAATTCTGCACCTCGAAGACACCATGAGGATGGTTTCCGTAAATAAGAGCTACGGAGTTCGGGCTGTAAAAACCTACGGTGACGAAATTGGAAGACTCATTGATGGATTCAACACGATGCTCTCTGAAATCCAGCAGCGAGACACTGTCCTGCAGAGCACGAACGGCGAACTGAAGACCAGGACGCAGGAACTCGAAGAGGAAATTTACCACCGCAAACAAACACAGGAAGAACTGCTCAACGCGAAGCACGCGGCTGAGGAAGCCAACCGCGCCAAAAGCACCTTTCTGGCGAACATGAGCCACGAGTTGCGGACTCCGCTTAACGCCATCATCGGATATAGCGAAATGCTGGAGGAAGAGACCCGGGACTCGGGGAAAGTTGAAAACGTCCAGGACCTCAAGAAGATTCAAGCTGCCGGAAAACACTTGCTGGCGCTGATCAATGATGTGCTTGATCTTTCGAAGATTGAAGCCGGCAAGATGGGACTCCACCTGGAGACTTTTGAGGTGTCGCAGGTGATCGACGAGATGGTGACAACCCTCCAGCCCGCAGCAACCAAGAATTCGAACTCAATTCGCGTCCATCTGGAGGAGAACGTAGGCGCGATGCGGGCTGATATTACAAAAGTCCGGCAAATATTATTCAACCTGCTCAGCAACGCGTGCAAATTCACGGATCATGGCACGATTTCCTTGAATGTGGATCAGATTCAGACGGAGGGGAAAAATTGGATTCAATTCCAGGTCGGCGACACCGGAATTGGAATCTCCGCAAAACAAAAAGAGAACCTGTTTCAGGAGTTCGCCCAGGCGGATGCCTCCATTGCCCGCAAGTATGGTGGGACGGGTCTGGGACTCGCCATTACTCACCGGTTCGTCCAATTAATGAAAGGAAAAATCAGCGTCGAAAGCGAGGCAGGTCGGGGCGCCATATTTACGGTGCAGCTGCCGGCAAATGTTGTTGTCGAGGCAACTGAACTTGCACCCACCAAGGAAGCGAGCAAGTCTTCAGGCACATTGCCAGAGACCAAATCGGACCAGGATACGATTTTGGTGATAGATGACGACCCCGCTGTTCGCGACCTGATGTCGCGCTTCCTGACGAAATTGGATTTCCATGTGGTTGCTGCCGCGAACGGAGAAGAAGGCTTCCGGCTTGCCAAGCGGCTTCGGCCCCTGCTTATTACCCTCGACGTAGTCATGCCCGAATGCGATGGGTGGACCGTTCTAAACAGGCTGAAACATGACTCTGACTTGGCGGAGATCCCCGTAATTATGGTCACGGTGGTGGACAACGAGGCCAGGGGGCTGGACTTGGGTGCCTCCAATTACCTGATAAAACCGGTCCAGCGTGAACGCCTGGCCGTCCTTGTAGAAAAGCACCGGGTTGCAAGATCTTCCGCTATCACGGAGCAAGATTCGGTCCCCTTATATGTAGCAGACGGCCAGCCAGCCCACGAGTTAGCAAGAGCTAGACTATCGAGGACCAGGAGAAATTAGCATGCCGAAAATTTTGCTGGTCGAAGACAACGAAATGAACAGGGACATGCTATCCAGACGGCTCCAACGCAAGGGCTATAGCGTCGTTACGGCGGAGGATGGCGAGAAAGGACTCTTGCTGGCTCGTTCGGAAATGCCTGACCTCATTCTGATGGACATAAGTCTTCCGCTGATGGGCGGTTGGGAAGTAACTCGTCTCCTCAAGGCTGACGATCGCACGCGCCATATCCCTATCATCGCGCTGACCGCACACGCCTGGGTAACGGATCGCGAGAAGGCGATTGAGGCAGGGTGCGATGACTACGATACCAAACCGGTTGAATTTACACGCCTCAGTGAAAAGATTGAAAACTTGCTTACGGTGAAGAAATGACGACAAACGCAAGGCCAAGCCGGTTGCTAATTGTAGATGACAATGAAATGAACCGGGATATGCTTGCGCGCCGCCTGGTGCGCAAGGGCTACGTCATTGAACTGGCGGACAACGCGAAAGAACTGCTGGAACGCGTCCAGCGAGACGGTGTGGATCTGGTGTTGCTGGATATCGAGATGCCGGAAGTCAGCGGGCTGGATGCATTGAAAACTCTGCGTGAGCATTATTCTGCGGCTGAATTGCCGATCATCATGGTCACGGCAAAAACACAGAGCGACGACATTGTTGCGGCGCTGGATTTAGGGGCCAACGATTATTTGACGAAGCCGATTGATTTTCCGGTTGCGGTGGCTCGCATAGGCACCCAGTTGTCTCACAAACAGGCGCGAGAAGCATTGAAGGAAAGCGAAGAGCGCTATGCGTTGGCGGCTCGCGGCTCCAACGATGGCCTGTGGGACTGGAATCTTTCGGCCAACGTTGTGCATTTCTCTCCTCGTTGGAAGGCGATGTTGGGTTGTGAAGAGGGGGAAATCGGAGACCGGCCTGAAGAATGGTTTGACCGGATCCATGACGCAGATCGAGAACGAGTCAAGGAAGAGATTGCCGCTCATCAAAAAGGGCTTACCCCGCATTTCGAGAGCGAGCACCGGGTGCAGCACAAGGAAGGCGGCTTTCGTTGGATGCTAAGCCGCGGGGTTGCCGTCCATGATGCAGTCGGAAATGTTGTGCGCATGGCCGGATCACAGACGGACATAACCGAAGGAAAAGTTTCTGACCCGCTGACGGGCTTACCCAATCGGCTGCTGTTTATTGACCGGGTGGGCCGGTTGGTCAAGCGTGCGAAGCGTCACAAAGATCAGCTGTTTGCGGTTCTCTTTTTGGATCTTGATGGGTTCAAGATGATTAACGACAGCATGGGCCACCTGGTTGGGGATCAACTGCTGGTTGGTGTGGCCAACCGTTTAGAGAAGTGTTTGCGGTCAACGGATACCGTGGCGCGTTTAGGGGAAACCTTCACGGTCGCGCGCCTGGGGGGAGATGAATTCACAGTTCTGCTCGACCACATCAAGGACCCGAACGATGCCAAGCGCGCCGCTGACCGTATGATGAAGGCCCTCGCCTTGCCATTCATTTTGGTCGGCAAAGAAGTGTTTACTTCCGTGAGCATCGGAATTGCACTGAGCAATTCCTCCTACGAACAGCCTGAAGATATTTTGCGAGATGCCGACACCGCAATGTATCGGGCCAAGTCTTTGGGCAAAGCCCGTTATGAGGTGTTTGACGCGGATATGCGAGCCAGTGTGATGGCGCGATTGCAGTTGGAGACGGATCTGCGTCACGCCCTCGAACGGGAAGAATTCCGCAATTTCTATCAGCCGATAGTCAAACTCGTTTCCGGAGAGATTGTGGGCTTTGAGGCTCTGTTGCGGTGGCAGCATCCAACGCGCGGCTTGCTCGGGCCAGAGGAATTTATCCCCGTTGCTGAGGAAACCGGCCTCATACGTGAACTGGGCTGGTGGAATTTGCGGGAGGCTTGCCGGCAAATCAGCGATTGGAGAGCAGCCGTAGATACCCAATCTCATTTGACGATCAGCGTCAATCTTTCCGCCAAACAATTTCTACAACCGAACCTGGTCGCAGACATTAAAAAACTTCTCCGTGAGCTCGCCCTCCCCCCTGACGCATTGAAATTGGAGATCACGGAAAGCACGGTTATGGCAGACCCTTCGGCAGCCGTGGAGATGTTACAGCAAATCAAATCTCTGGGTATCCGCCTGGCGATCGATGATTTCGGTACGGGATATTCTTCGCTCAGTTACCTGCATCGTTTTCCTCTCGACACATTGAAGATTGACCGGTCCTTCATCAGCGGCATGGGAGA
>DATLVJ010000785.1:0-16281 GCA_035577585.1 Candidatus Limnocylindrales bacterium | reverse complement strand
GGCTACCTCTGCCAGGCTCTGGACGAAAATCACGTGCTGGCACTCCCTCAATGACTCGGCCTGTCATCGCGCTGCTCGGCCGCAAAGACGTTCCCACGGACGCGGTCGAAGAATATTGCCGCTATTTGGGTGAGGCGCTGCAGCCTCACGATTTTCAAATGCAGATTCGCCGCGTGCCGTGGGAACTGCACGGCTGGCGCCAGTCGCTGCACGCGCTGCGTCTACAAGCGGTAGCTTGGCGCGACACCTGGGTTCTGGTGCAGTACACGGCCCTCGCCTGGTCCGCCCGCGGGTTCCCGTTGAAATTTCCGCGCGTTCTTCGCTTACTGAAATCCGCCGGCGCGCGCGTAGCCGTCGTTTTTCACGATGTCGAGCCCTTCTCCAGTCCGCGCCTTATCGACCGCCTGCGCCATCGCGTGCAAAGACGCACCATGCGCCGCGCCATTGAACTTGCGGACCTTGCCATCTTCACCGTTCCACTTCACAAGCTTTCCTGGCTTCCCTTTATTCCAACCGACGCGGTCTACACAGATCCGACGGCCCTTGCCGATCAAAAGCTTTCCCCAAAGACGATCGGGGCGGGTAAACGGATTATTTCTCCGGAGCCATTGCTAAAGCTTAAGGCGGGGAACTTGGCGGCTGACAAGCCTTCGCCACTTCTACAACGAAGCCATTTCATTCCTGTCGGATCGAATCTGCCCATCCCAGCACAATGGCAGTTGCCGCGACATCCGAATGAGATTCCCATCATCGGGGTATTTAGCATAACAGGCGGCAATCAGGGCGCGATTGAAACCCAGAGAATCCTTGCTGCCGTTCAACATGCCACAAAATCTGCCGGCAAGCTGCGCCTGTCTGTCTTCGGGCGCCACGCGGAGCTTCGTCAGGAAACTCTCCGCAAAGGCCTTGAGAACTACCCAGTAGAGCTTTCTGTAGACGGCGTTGTGGAAGATGCGAAGATTATCGAGCGCATTAGAGGATGCGACGTCCTGCTCTTTATTCGAGGCGGCATTTCGACTCGTCGTAGCAGCGCGATTGCGGGAATTTCCTGCGCCGTGCCGATGGTTGCTTTCGTCGGGCCAGAGACATCCTGGCCGTTTATGGATGCGGGCGTGATACTCGTCTCGCCCGCCGATCCGCAAGAGCTAAACGATGCATTGGTTCGATTACTGGCAAACCCTGACCTTCGGGCGGGCCTCTCCAGGGTCAACCAACTGATTTACAGTGAGCATTTCGCATGGCCTGTAATCGCCAGCCGCTACGCCGCCTTGCTCAATTCTCTCTAGAGCACCCTGCTTCTCACCACTGCCGCGCAACCACTTCCACAATTTTCCCCAGGGCGTCCACATCCTTCGTGTCAATCACTTCGCCCGGCGAGTGCGCGTAGCGCAGCGGCCAGCCCATCGCCACATCTACGGATCCGTAACGCACGAAAACGGATCCGTCGTTTCCGCCGCCGGTCACGCCGTATTGCACAGGGATGGAATGCTCGCGCGCCATCGCCACCACGCGATCCACATATTCGCTCGGCGCAATGTTCGAATTGTCCACCGCGCGAACCACGAATCCCTCGCCAATCCTGGCATCGGCAAAGCGTTTCGATTCCAGCGGCGAATCCGAGCTGACAAACGTATCAATCGCAAATACAAAATCTGGCGAACGTCCCTGCTTTGCGGCCTGTTCGGCGAATGCCGCCGCTCCTTCCAGTCCCAGTTCTTCACGCGTCGACCAGACAAACGTCACATCCCGCCCCGGCAATTCCGGCCCAATCGCATTCGCCGCCATGATCAGCGCCGCGCAGCCCACACGGTCGTCAAAGCTGCGCCCGTTGGCGCGCGTTCCCAGCAATTCGCGATACTCTTTGGGAACTGTCACAAAATCGCCCTCTGCAATGCCTAGTTCCTCCGTTTCCTTCTTCGACTGTGTACCGACATAAACCCGCGCCGGCTCGTCCATGGATCTTGAACTCATCGGCCACTCAAAGCCCGCCTTTTCCCAGCCGCTGGGCAATTCCAGCACCCCGCCGATCTTGCTTCCATCTTTCTTGTGAACCAGAACAACATGCCCCAGGAAATATTGCGTGTACCCGCCGCCCAGTACCTCCACCTGCAGCCGCCCGTCGTCTTCAATCTTCTTCACTTCGTAGCCGATCTCATCCATGTGCGCCACGATGGCAATGCGCGGCGTTTTTGCGTCCTTCTTCCCGTCTCCCAAATGCAGCACCAGGTTTCCGCTCGCATCCAGCGTCACTTTGCTGCGCAGCCGCGGGTCCAGCCGGTTCAGCACCACTTGCCGCACCGCTTCTTCGTGCCGGCTCGCTCCATAAGCCTCCACCAGCGCTTGCAGTGCGTTTTTTTTCGAGCCGCCAGCGCCCCCACCCATGCCACTCGAAGGCTTCTGAACCCCCACGTATGCTTCCAGTAGCCTCTGCACCTGGCCCGCATCCTGCCACGATGCGTATTCCGCGGGCGTCACAGGCCACAGCGTCGGGACTCCCAGCTCCGCAAACCGCGCTGGAAGTTCCGGGCCCTTCGTATAACTCGCAATTCGGGGAGCCGCCGCGGCGATGCTCACACTCTTCAGCTTTTCCTTCTCCGCAATCGCCAGTAACTCTTTCACAAATGCTTGCCCAGGTTCCGCCGCACTCGAAGGTGATCCCAGCATGGCCCCCGCTCCCGGTTTCGGCGCCTCGGGGACCACTTTGCCGTCTGCCGATTGTTCCGGCCGCACTCTTCCCACATAAATCATCTCGCTCGCCTGAATCTCCGTCAGAATCCTGCTGAGTCCCCGCGCTCCGGTAAATTGCTGAGACAGGAACGCAATTGTTGTCGTGCCTTTTGTCTTCGACGACTTCATTCCCCGAATCAAAGCCGTAAGCATTCCGATGTCCACGTGGTTCACCGCGCCCAATCCCGCCACTCCGCTCTTTCCAATCGTCATCCAGTTCGTTTGCGGCAAAATCGGATCCAGCACATCCACGCCCGCGGCCCGAACCTCATCCGCACTCTTCGCGCCCAAGTCCACATACAACTCATCGGGATGATTCATCTTGGGCCCGTTTACGCGCCCGGGTTGCAGGTGCACGGAAAGCCCCGCGAATACGCCGTTCACTTTCTTGGCGTTTCGCGTCAACACCCAAACCGGTTGGGCAAAATTCAGCGCGTCAAACACCGCATTCGGCGCCCCTTGCGGCAGCCGCTGCACTCGTAGATAGCCGTCGCTGGTTATCGCACTGACGACGTAGCCCGGTTGATCCATTCCCGTCGCGATCAGGCGATGCGGCTCTCCACTCCCGAACTCCACCCAAACGTTCCCAACGTTGTCCGACTTTGGCGAAAACTCTTTCAACTCGCGAGCAAGCTCTTTCGAAAGCTCCTGCTCGTAGCCGGATATCGCTGGAGTATCCTCCGGTAGCGTGGGATTGTTTTTGGTTTGTGCTGGAGAAACTCCGGCAAGCGAGGCAAAAACTAACGCGGCGAGCACTATCCGAATAAACCCATTCATAGGTGGCCCTCTCGGTTTAGAATCGCGAGAAAGAATGGTAACGGAAACGGTGGCTTACCGGCAAAGTGTTTCGATCAGAAGTTCTTTTTTGCGTTCCGCCAACAGGCTCAGCGGATCAAGCGACGCGAAATATCCACCCAGCGCGGCAGCGGTCAATCCGCTGAACAACGCCACCGGCAGCCAGGGGTTCCCCAACCACCGGCCTGCCAGAATCACGATGGTGGCGATTCCTGCTATCAGGGTCTGCACGCCGAACGCCGTCCAGACTGCGACTCCCGAATTGCGCTGCCCCTTCATCTTTCCGATCTCCATCTTTTTTGGAAAACTCAGCGCGGACCAGTTCGCAATCGTCAACTGCCCCATCACCGCAAAGGTAGCCGCGGCAATCGTCGAAAGAAATAACGAGAAACCGGGAAAACCGATCCGCCAGACGAGCACGCTCAGGGAAACACCCAATTCAACGGCCACCACGCAAACCAGAAACAAGTTCTTGCCCAGCAGAATGTCGCGCATCCGCACCGGCGCCATGAAATAGGATTGAATCCCGTGTCCCTCAAACGCGAACGAATTGTACGCCGGCGAAAGCAGAATCAGAATCAGGTAAGCCATCACCGCCGGAAAAAACGTTTGCGGCGGCAACCCGTGCTCCTTGAGCTGCGAATTGCTGCCGGCAAACTGCATCGAGAAGAACATCACCATAACGGGAGGCAGCAGCAACGTGATGAACGAAAATCCGTTTCGTGTCAGGTAATGAAATTCCTTGCGCATCACGCCGGCGACCGGAGGCGACAGAAAACCCGGCATGGCGGATCCAGCGGCTTGCCGGCGAGCCGCGCGCCTGACCGCGGAGGGCGCCGAGCTCTCGCTCAATTCTTCGCCCAGATACTGCGCCTTGTAACGGAACCAGAGCAAGCCGCTTGTCGCAGCCAGCCACACGAGGAGCCCCGTGCAGGTCAAAAGCAACGCAGAGGAATCTCCCTCACTCGCCGCAGCAACAGCGCTTCCCGCCAGTGATCCCGGCAGCCACGAAACGTAGCCCACCATAAGAACGATGCGTGGTCGCGTCCCATGATCTCCCCAGCGCTGCAGCGCCGGATTCAGGAAGTTCATCGAAACCATCGACAGTACAAACAATCCCACCAGCAATTCCCGCGCCCGCCGATTCGAGAAAACTCTCTCCAGCCACGAACCGATCAGCCGCTCCAGAGTTACATTCACCAGAATGAAAAGCAGGCTCGATGCCAGCATCACCGGCACCAGTTCCGCCCGTCCCACGGCCGCCGCCACCAGCATCGCAGCAATCCAACACACCGACGACGCGGCCGCAAAGTCGGCAAACCCATAGCCCAATCCAAGAATGTAGAACGCGCGCAGGCTCAACGGAAAACGCAGCAGGTTTCTGAACTCAAAATTCGCCCCGAAGCCCGCCACCAGAATGGGAACCACCTGCCACCACAAGAAGATCGCCCAGTACAGAAGCGGCATCCAGCCGGCCCGGCCCTTCGTCAGGAAAAAATAGGCGCCGGCGTAAAACGCCACGCACAAACCCACCACCATCACCGCGCTGCCGGCCACGGCGAGGATCATGCCGATCAGATCCCAGCGGTTATTCTTGCGCTGCAAGCCGTTTTTCAGCAGATTCCAGCGCAACCCGGCGATCAGCCTCAACTGCTCCGCTACGCCTGGCATCTGGATCAAGTCAGCCAAGTCAATTCCTCCAGCCTGGCCTGCTCTGCGCCGCTCTGGCCCACGATCGAAAGAAAGATCTGTTCCAGTGTTTTCTTTTCGCCTTCCGCCCCCGGAATTCCCGCGCGCAATTCTTCCAGTGACCCCTGCGCCACCAGGCGTCCCTGATGGATAATGGCCACGTGGCTGCACAACCGTTCCACGATTTCCAGCACGTGCGAAGTCAGAAAAATCGTCACGCCGCGTTCGGTCATCCGCCCGAGCAAGGCCTTCAGCGCCCCCGCTGCAAGCGCATCCACGCCCTCAAACGGCTCGTCCAGAAATAATATCCGCGGTCCGTGGATCACCGCGGCGGCGAGCGCCAGCTTTTTTTGCATCCCGTGCGAATAATCGGCAATCAGCGTTTTCTCGCGGTCCGCCAGTTGCATAAAATCCAACAATTCCGCCGTCCGCTTTTCGGTAGTCGCTTCATCCAATCCGTACATGCGCCCCACAAACTGCAGATACTCGCCGCCGGTCAGCCGTTCAAACAATCCCATTCCTTCGGGAACCACCCCGATCTGGCGCTTCACATCGATGGGATTCTTCTGAAAATCCAGCCCCAACAGTTCCATCCGCCCTGAAGTTGGCGCCAGCAACCCCGTCAGCATCTTGATGGTGGTGGATTTTCCCGCCCCATTCGGCCCAAGGAATCCGAAAAATTGTCCTGCATTCACCCGAAGATCCACGGAATCCACCGCGGTCAGCGCTCCGAATCGCCGCGTCAATTGCTCTGTGCGGATGGCAATTTCAGTCATCTTCGAGCCTTTTGCCGACACCCTTGCCGGCAAACTCTACCACGAGTTTCTACGCATCCTGCTGCCGCAAATTTCAACTACCGCGCCGCAATGTCCTGCTTAAACTTGTTTGCTCGATACTGGAGTCACGGCCGGGGGTGCAGGCCCTTTACTCGGCAAGACCGCCAGCACTGCCGGCAACTCGACCCGAAACACCGCTCCACCCCTCTGCCCGTTGTAGCAGAGGATCTTTCCGCCATGCTCCTGCACGATGCCGTAACAGATGCTCAGACCCAGCCCGGTTCCTTTTCCCACCGGCTTCGTCGTGTAGAACGGATCAAACACGCGATGCGGCTCCTTGATCCCCGGCCCGTTATCGGAAAAGAGAATCACCACGCTTCCTCGATCTCGCAGCGTTTTGATCGTCAGCACGCCTCCGCTGTTGTCGCCCATCGCGTCCAACCCGTTGTTCACAATGTTGAAAAAGACCTGCATCAGCTGGTTGTTGTCTCCGCGCACGCCGGGAAGCACGGATTCCAGCTCCGTTTCAATTCGCGGGCCCCCGGTGTGCAAATCCAGTGCGCGCAGTTGCACGGCGTTTGTGATCACTGAATTGATGTCCAGCAAAGTCCGCTCCGGAGGCACTTGCCGCGCGAAACTCAGCAGGTTCTGCACCAGGTTGCGGGTCCGCCGCGCCTGCTCCCGAATTTTTCCCGCGGTGGTTCGCGCGCGATCGGGCAATGCAGGATCGTCCGCCAGCAAATCCGAATAACCAAGTATCGCCGTCAGCGGATTATTGATTTCGTGCGCCGCTCCCGCCGCCAGTTGACCCAGGGAGATCAGTTTTTCCGATTGCACCAGCTGCGCCTGCAGGCGTTGCAGGTTTTCAATGGAGGATTCGGACCTGGCCAATAGCTGTGCCCGGTCTTTGTCGGCAAGATGCGTGCGCAGAAACACCAGCAACACCAGCGGCACCGCCGCCACCAGCGTCACGGTTAAGCGAAAATCCCGGATCGCCTGGGTGTCGTGCTCCAGGTGCATCGCGTACAACGCGAACAAGGGCAACGAGAGAACCGCCCCCATGGCCAGTCGTGCGGCCCATATATTCCCGGCCGTCCCACTGTCGTTTCCTCCGGCAATACTGCCGTCCGCGGGTAGGTCCAGTTGCGCTCTACGTCGAAACGCCGCGAATCCTGCCAGCCCGTAGAGAAAAAACACGCTAAGAAGCGGCAAGTCATACACACTGCCGGTGTAATAGTCGTGCCGCGAAATGGCCACATTGCTGGCCAGCGAACTCAGCATGTACAACGCCGACGCCGTAAATAGATACGCGTAGATGGTTCGCCACGCGTTTCGCGTGCGCAGCCAGAAAACTCCAAAGCCCACGATCACCACTAATTGCTGCACCGTGTTCAAGACGTTGAAAGCGTAATTGTAGACGGCGCCCGAGTAGCTGACGTACATCCACGGCAGCACAAAAAACGCGTATACAAACGTCCACCAGGTAAGCAGCAGCGCAAAATCCAGGTATCCCAGTCCCATCCGCAACTCTTCGCGCTTCAGGTGAGGCTGCAGAGCCAGCGCCGCAATCAGCGGAATGCCACGCAGGAAAAAAATAATATCGCCGGCAAACGGGTCGGGCACTTCCTTGTGCAGGTAGATTTCGTAATACGTCCACTCGAACTGCCCCATCATCCACATCGAGCAGCTCAGCGCCAGCAGCATCCAGAAAATGTTGCGCCGCCAGTGTGGCGTTCCAGCATTGATCAGCAGGCCGGCGTTGGCGATCAGCGGCGCGAAACACTGCACAATGTCCCCGAACGCGCTCAATGACGCACCCGGCTTCAAATAGAAAGAGACCCCGGCATAAATGCCAAGGAAGACGGCCCAGGCCGTCACCAGCCAGGCTATTCTGCGAGCATCCGACATAGTTCGACTGACTCTCTATTTTACGGGCGGATGCCGAAGCGGGGTGGGAGCGACTCGCCGGACCATAGCGTAATGATTACCCAAGCAAGCCCGAAAAATTTGGCACGTCGATTCTGTGCATCTGGCGGAGGAGGAGGGATTCGAACCCCCGAGACCCTTTCGAGTCTAACGGTTTTCAAGACCGCCGGTTTCAACCGCTCACCCACTCCTCCGTTTTTAATTCTATCGTATTCTGTGAGTTAGCGGCCGATTTGCTATACCGGTCACTCGACCTGCTGCATTTTGGTGCAGTGAGTGTAGCTAAAGCCAGCGAAAAACCAACGAGAGCGACGCAGACCGCAAATAATAGAAACGGTCGCCATCCTGCCAGTGAATAAAACATCCCGTTTATTTTCCACAAGATAAGAAATTCGCGATTTGCGATTTTCAGAACCGCTGAGTTTTGACCGCTCACGCACTCGTTCCCCACCCACTACCGTTACATTCCCCGCCGGAGTGCATGTGGAAACTTTTTGTGCGTCAGGGCAACTGAATCGAAGGGTCACCGAGGATTGGGCGTTCATGCGAGAGAGTCTTGCTTAAATTCAACACAGCCGAATGCAGTAGAAAATCACCGGGAACTGCTAGTTAGTTTGCCGCAGCATTCCGGGTGGTCGGGCAAGAAAGAGCGATCCCATCCGCCGCCGAGGGCCTGTACCAGCGTCACTGCATACACCATGCGGCGCCCCAGAATATTTACCGCAGTAACTTCGTCCGAGAGAGCAGCGCTCTGAGCAGTTGTAACTTCCAGATAGCTGGTGACGCCGCCCTTGTAACGCGTCACGGCCAGATCCAGATATTTCCGAGCCGCAACAACGGCTTTGTCCTGAACCTGCGCTTCGTGCTCCAGGATGCGCAGCGCAGCGACGTTGTCCTCGACTTGTTGAAAGCCAGTCAAAACTGTCTCACGGTAGTTGGCAACTGCCTGGTCGTAGGCCGCGATGGCTTGATCCAAGTTGGCCCGGCGACGGCCAGCATCAAAGAGAGGTTCAACCGCCGAACCGCCAGCCGACCAGAGGATGCTGGGGCCAGAGATCAGCGTGGTGATCACACCACTTTCGAAACCACCTGTGGCGCCCAAACTGATGGTCGGATAATAGGCCGCTTTGGCGACACCGATTTGCGCGTTGGCCGAGGCCATGAGCCTTTCTGCTGAGGCGATATCGGGACGGCGCTCAAGCAATTCTGAGGGTAGGCCGGCCGGAATCGCAGGGGGAGGTGCCGCGAGTGGAAGCGCAGCGAGACTGAATTCGGCCGGAGGCTTCCCAATCAGAACTGCGACTGCGTGTTCGTACTGAGCTCGTGCCACGCCAACATCGACCGCTTCCGCGCGCGTTGTCTCGAGCTGAGTTGTGGCCTGCTGGACCTCTAAGTCGGAAGCAAGGCCTCCGGCGAACCGGCTCTCAATCAATTCCAATGCTTGTTCGTACTGCGTTACGGTCGAATTCAGAAGCTGTTCCTCGGCATCCAGTGTGCGGGCCTGAAAGTAGAACAGGGCCAGTTGGGCATGCATGGACAAGTTCACTGCGGCCAGGTCTGCGGCGCTGGCCTGAGCCTGGGCGCGATAAGATTCAACGGTGCGGCGCACCCGCCCCCAGACGTCGACTTCGTAAGACAGTTCGAATGGAATTTGAAAATCGCTATAAGTGACGCCGTTGGTGCTGAGGCTGGGAGGGCGATGCTCCGAGATTTTATTCCGCGTCGCGCTTGCGCCCCCGTTGATCGAGGGAAAATAGGCTGCGCGGTTGTAGCGGAGCACAGCGCGAGACTGGGTATACTGGGCCTCGGCCGCCCTCAAGTTTTGATTGGAGACATTGACCTGCGCTTCGAGGGCATTGAGTTGAGGATCCTGAAAGATTTCCCACCAGTTACCTCCGAGATTCTGATCATTCGGCTGCGCCTGCTTCCAATTGCCCAGCTCCTTGTAGGCTGACGGGACTTCTGCGGAGGGCCGATTATATTTTGGTCCCACCGTGCACCCGCAGATTTGTAGTATGGGGGCCACCGCCAGAACTGCAAGCCAGTGTTTTCGCCAGGTCCTCTCGAGCAAGGCATTGCTTCGAAGTAGTGTCACTTGATGTCCCCTGGCAATGCAGCCTGAACAATCTGGACTTGCTGTCCTGTAACGACAGAATCAGGAGGATTGACAATGACCTGATCGCCCATCTTGAGGCCTGAAACGATCTCTATTGTATTGCCAAAATCGTGCCCAGGAGTCACGGCAGTAAGCGTAACTTTTCCATCCTTCACAAGTCCGACTCGCAAACCCTCCGAGCGGAATAGCAAAGTATTGACCGGGATAATGAACGTTGAAGGCTGGCTGGCAACTTTCAAATGGACTTCCGCATAGGAACCTGAGAGCAGTGTGTTTGTGGGATTGGCCACATCAATTTCAATCAACAGGGTGCGCGTCGTCATGTTGATGGCATCAGCCGTACGTACCAGTTTTCCCTGAAACGTGCGCCCGGGAAACTCCGCGAGAGCGAGATCCGCCGTCATGCCAACTGTGACTCCGCGCGAGTATTCTTCCGGGACGTTTACGTAAACGCGCAAGGTGCCGGGTTGAGCGATATGAAATAAATCGGTCTTTACGCTAGCGCTGCTTCCAGAATTAATCAGGTCGCCGATGTCGGTGTTCCGTGCCGTAATCACGCCGTCAAACGGCGCGTAAATTTTTTCAAAAGAGACCATAGCCGAGTACTGATCTACGGCGGCCTGGTCCGCTTGCACGATGGCCTTGTTCGCATTGTAAGTACCGACGGCATTGTCGACGTCCTGTTGCGATACGGCATTGGTCTTTAGCAGGCCCTGATAGCGGGATTTGGTGATTCCAGCCAGTTCGAGGTTCGCCTGTGCCGTCATCAGATTACTACGCGCTTGCTGTAGCTGTTGATCAACTTCTGGCGTTTCGATAACTGCAAGTAGTTGCCCCTTCTTGACGTGCCCCCCAATATCGAAATACCACTTTTTTAGATATCCATTGGTTCGCGCATAGATCGGTGAGGTGATGAACGGCTGCACATTACCCGGAAGGATGATCTCTTCGGCGGGCGCGGCTTGCTTGGGGGACACAACTGATACCGGACTGAGGGCGACTTGCGTCGTTTCTGCCTTGAGCGTTGTGCGGGCTTTGACGCGGGACCAGATGCCGGATGACAGCAGGGCGGCAACCACAAGCAGGGCGATTGCCAGGACCAGCCATCGTCTGAGCGGATGTTGACTTCTCTCCCCATCGTTCGACGGATGCGCCAGAGCGCTGGTTTGTTTTCTCTCTTCAGTTTGTTGCGACATTGTGACTCCACACCGAGTTGGTTTAATGCTGGGGTTCCGGTTGGACTAAATGTTTGCGCGAACCCCGCAAGAGACTGAAAAACGCCGGGACAAAGAACAGGGTGGAAACCGTAGCGAAGATGAGTCCGCCTATGACCGCGCGGCCAAGGGGCGCATTTTGTTCGCCTCCATCTCCGAGTCCGAGGGCCATGGGCACCATGCCAATGATCATGGCCAAGGCAGTCATCAACACAGGTCGAAAACGGGTGAAACCTGCATCCAGCGCAGCGCTGAGGGAATCTTTTCCTTCCTGCATTTTTTCCGTGGCAAAGCTCACCACCAAAATACTGTTGGAGGTTGCCACACCCATGCACATGATGGCGCCCATTAGCGCGGGCACGCTAAGAGTGGTGTGGGTTATGAACAAAAACCAGGCGATGCCAGCCAGGGCGGCCGGAAGCGCTGAAATCATGATGAAGGGATCGAGCCAAGACTGAAAATTGACTACGATCAACAGGTATACGAGCAGGATCGAAAACACCAGCCCGCTCAGAAGCCCTATGTACGAGGCTCGCATCGTCTGAACCTGGCCTCGGACGACGACGCGGGAACCGCGTGGCAATTGTTGGCGTGATTCGTCAATAATCTTATTAATGTCCCCGGCCACGCCACCCAAGTCGCGTCCCGCAGTGGCGCCGAAGATGTCAATGACGGGCGCTACGTTGTAATGAGAAACCACTGCCATTCCTGCGCCTCGCTGCGTGGATACCAGGCTGGCCATGAGCGAAGGAGGAGCAGTTGGGTCCGTGCCGGTGATGGGGATGTTCTGAATATTCTGCAGTGTGTCGGCGCGATATTGCGGCGTCTCCGTGGCAATCTGATAGCTGACGCGATTCTTGGGATCAACCCAGAATGTTGGCGAGGTTTGAAAGCTGCCACTTAAAGACACTAGAAGATTTTGCGCAATATCGTGGGCCGTGAACCCGAGCTGCTCCGCTTTCGTTCTTTCCACCCGCATGCGCAAATACGGCTGATCGAAGGGCTGTTGAATTCGCAGATCCGCTGTTCCAGTAACGTACTTCAATTTGTTGAGGAGCGCATTTGCATAACGCTGGTTTCCCTCAAGGTCATTTCCCACGACTTGGACATCGATCGGGGCCGGCAAGCCAAAGTTCAGAATTTGGCTGACCATGTCGGCGGGCAGGAACGCGAAGCTGACCCCTGGAAACTTTTTTGGAAGGATCAGACGAAGTCGGTGAATGTAGTCGTCCGTGGGATGGTGCTTGGCGGAAAGGGTGACAAGAATATCGGCGTCCGATGTGCCGACGGGAGCCGAATTGCTGTAAGAAAGATTGATGCCGCTATAGGGCAAACCTATGTTGTCAATGATGTTGTTGGTTTCGCCGGGTGGAATCTGCTGTCGAATCGACTGTTCAACCAGGTCGCAAAGGTTGGCGGTCTCTTCGATGCGCATTCCGGTGGGCGCACGAAGATGGAGCTTGAAAGACCCGCTGTCAACGCCGGGGAAGAAGTCCTGGCCCAGCCAAGGGATCAGAATCGCAAGAGATCCCAGACAGGTCGCGAAGAACGCAATCAGAAAAGCAGTGCGGTGATGGAGGCAAATTTCCAGCAGACCGCGATAGTCGTGACGAAATCTCTCAAAGGCCGCCTCAAAACCTTTCTGCAGTCGTACAAAAGGATTGCGACCGGAGGCGGCCCCCTCGTTCCCCTCTCGTCGCAATAGGCACTTTGCCATGGTCGGAACGATTGTGCGCGACAGGAAATACGAGGCCAACATGGCGAAAACAACTGCTTCGGCGAGAGGCACAAATAGGTATCGTGCAACGCCGGAGAGCAGGAACATCGGGGCAAACACAATGCAGATCGACAGTGTGGACACGAAGGCAGGAGTCGCGATTTGCGACGCACTTTCCAAGACAACTTCATCCATGTCCTTATCAGGTTCCGCCTCGCGGTTGCGATTGATGTTCTCGACTTCGACAGTTGCGTCGTCCACCAGGATGCCGACTGCCAAAGCCAAACCGCCGAGGGTCATGATGTTGATCGTTTCTCCTATTGCACTGAGCATGATGATGGAGGTAAGGATTGCCAGGGGGATCGAGGTCGCGATGATGATGGTGCTTCGCCAACTGCCGAGAAAAACGAGAATCATGAAAGCGGTCAGGCAGGCGGCAATCAGCGTTTCCCGCACGACACCGTTGATCGCGCCACGAACAAATATAGATTGATCAGCGAGAGGGGCAATATCGAGCTGTGGAGGAACCGTAGTTTTGATCTGGGGCAAAAGACGCTTGATGCCGGCGATCACATCCAGGGTTGACGCATTGCCCGCCTTCTGGACTGTCAGCAACACGGAGCGCTGTCCGTTGACCCGCACGATATTCGTTTGCGGGGGGAAGCCATCGCGAACCCAGGCGACATCCTTGATGTAGATCGTGGTGCCGCCAATCGTCTTGATCGGGATTCGGTTGAGGTCGGTAATCGTCTGGGGCGCTGCGTTCGGAATGGACACATCGTATTCCTTAGCCCCAATCTTGGATGTTCCTGTGGGAAGAATCAGATTTTGCACGCTGATGGCATTAACCACATCCAGCGCGGACAGACCTTTCGACTGCAACGCCGTCGTATTCAGATCCACTTGTACCTGGCGTTGTTTACCCCCATAGGGATAAGGCACAGACGCCCCAGGCACGGTGATGAGTTGCGTTCGAATGAAATTCAGGCCGTAGTCGTTGAGTTCTTGTTCCGAAAGGTTTTGCCCCGAAAGAGCCAATTGGAGAACGGGCACACTCGAAGCGCTGTAAGCGAGGATGAGAGGCGGAGTTGATCCGGCAGGCAACTGCCTGAGCTGCGTCTGAGATACGGCTGTAATCTGCGCGATGCCCTGTTGGATGTTCGCGGTCGGCTGCAGAAACACTTTGACAACAGCAATTCCATACAGCGATTGCGATTCGACGTGTTCGATGTTGTCAACGGTCGTGGTCAGCGCGCGTTCCGTGATGCTGACGATGCGATCAGCCATGTCCTCAGGTACGAGCCCGTTATAATTCCAGATTATGCTGACGACCGGAATATTGATGTTCGGGAAAATGTCCGTGGACGTTCGAACAATCGCCAGCCCGCCCATAATCACTATGAGTATCGACATCACGACAAACGTGTACGGCCGCCGCAGTGCCAGTCTAACTATCCACATGATTCATTCCCCGACAATCTCTCCGCCCGGCGTGGCCGGACTTCATTGGCTAAGTGAGCCTTACGACCTGTGCCTAGGCGTTCTTGTCTCCAGGGTCGAGATCATTTGCTGGGCCGCCGGGGGCGGCGCGATTTTTCCGGACAGAACAATCCCCCTCGCAGAGAGCTTCCTCCCGTACACGCGTGTGTTGTCGCCGTTGTCGGGACGGATTGTGGAGCCTTCGAGAGAGACGCCCGCAAACAATCCGCGCGCCCTTGAATAGCTCAAGATTTCAGCACGCAGTGTCACGTCCGATTCGGCCGACGAATCGCGGCCGACCGGACCAGCAGCGACGGAAGCGTCGCCACCCAGCTTGACCTTGCTGGCGAGGATGCCCCGCGCTCCGCCTTCGTTCATCACCAGCAGCACAAAATCCGTAGCTTCCCCACCGATTTGAAAGCCAAAGCTGCCGCCCTCAAGAGCCATCATCGTGGGGGCGCCCCACGATCCGCGGAAGTCTTCGCCCTTGCGGCACGACATGGCCCCGCGCCCGTAACTTCCACCTACGATGAATGCGGCTTTTAAGACGGACGGAAAGACGACCACGCAATCTGCCTTGTCGAGCAAGTCCTGCGGAATGTCGTCGGGAACGCCGAGAATCTCATTCAAGACCGTTCCACAATTTCTTAGGCGGTCGTCATCCTTGGTTTGCTCCGATGCGCTTGCCACTTCAGCGGGGAATGGGACAACAAAAATGAGAATGCAGCTCAGAAAGACCAGCATTTTTCGCATGTGATTTCCTTCAAGTAGCTTTTATCTTGCCTCGGATACTGGGAATGCAGTCCGGGTGCCACAGCGAGGAGTGACTGGAAGTTTCGAGAAGTGATTGAAACTAGGATGCTTACGAAGGATGGGTTGAGAGTAAGGCAAGGGGGACGAATCCCGAAGAGTCCAGCGCATTGGATGATTGTCAGCACACTGACAAAGTGTCTCGCAGGATCAGGGCGGCCCCCGAACGAAGGAGAAACACATATGAACCGAGGGTATTGCGAGGTCTAGCGCCAGAGGGACTTAATCTGCTCACTCAAAAAACAATTTACGAACGAGGGTTCTGGGTGCTTTCGAAGTTGCATTTGACGACAAGAATGGTCAGATCATCATTAAAGTCATCGGCGCAGAAATCTGCTGCGGCGTTGTAGATGTTGTTACTTAGATCTTCGGCGGAGAGCAAAGAACTGCGGAGCACCGTGGCGGCAAGGCGCTCCTCGCCAAACTGTTCGCCCCGGCGGTTCCCTGCTTCAGTGACCCCATCGGTATAGAAAACCAACACATCCCCGGCCATCAGGTCTTCTGAGCTAAGTTCGCAGATCTCTTCTGGAGATAATCCGATGGGCGGGCAAGACGAGTTCAGGCGGATTAGCGTGCCCGTCTTTGCTCGAAACAGAAGCGCGGGATTGTGTCCACAGTTCACGTAGTGGATGATCCGTTTGTTCGTGTCGATTTCCCCAACCAGCATCGTTACGTACTGTTCCGGGTCTGACACGGCGCCGATCTCAGTGTTCAACCTTTCCACTTGTTGCAGCATGTTTCCATCGCGATTAGCCTCGAGGCGCATAGCCGCGGCGGTGGCAGACATTAAGAGGGCTGCAGGAACACCCTTTCCGGACACGTCGGCAATGATGACCTGGGTGGTATGCGTGTCGATGGGGAAATAGTCGTAATAATCGCCACCTACGCCCCGCGCGGGGTGCATCATCCCGGCTATTTCGAGTCCGGCGATGGCTGTCTTGCCAGAGGGAAGAAACAAGCGCTGGACCTGCGCGGCAAGCTCTACTTCCTTGAGCAGACTATCGCGTTGCTGCTGCACGGTTTTCATAAGCA
>DATLVJ010000784.1:0-4833 GCA_035577585.1 Candidatus Limnocylindrales bacterium | reverse complement strand
GGCAACCCGGAAATGAAAGGCAAGAAGCGGCCTGAACTACTCGAAAAAGCGGTGATTCCATCGGTGCCGGGCATCGAGCCGCCGGCTGGAACACGGCAGATGCTCAAGAAACTTGGACCGAAGAAATTCGCGGCGTGGGCGAGGAAAGAAAAACGATTGCTGGTGACGGACACGACCTTCCGTGATGCCCACCAGTCACTGATGGCCACGCGGGTGCGCACTTTCGATCTGCTGGCTACCGCCGACGCCATCGCCCAGCGCTTGCCGAATCTCTTCAGCCTTGAGATGTGGGGCGGCGCGACGTTTGACACCTCGATGCGCTTCCTTCACGAGGACCCCTGGCAGCGCTTGCGTGAACTTCGAGAGCGCGTCCCGAACATCTGTTTTCAGATGCTGCTCCGTGGCGCCAACGCTGTGGGCTACACCTCGTACCCGGACAATGTGGTGCAGAGATTCGTGAAAGAGTCGTATCGCCAGGGCATCGACATTTTCCGCATATTCGATTCGCTGAATTCGATTGAAAACATGCGCGTCTCGATGGATGCAGCACTCGAAACTGGCGCCATTTGCGAAGCGGCCATCTGTTACACTGGCGACCTCCTGGACAAGAGGCGCCAGAAATACGGGTTGAAGTATTACGTCAGCATGGCCAAGCAGCTGGAAAAATTGGGCGCGCATTTTCTGTGCATAAAAGACATGGCGGGATTGTGCAAGCCGTATTCCGCTTTTGCGCTGGTGAAAGCGTTGCGTGAAGAGATCGGCATCCCCGTCCATTTTCACACGCATGACACCAGCGGGCTGAACGCCGCGTCCCTGCTAAAGGCAGCGGAGGCAGGTGTGGACGTGGCCGACGCCGCGGTGGCTTCCATGAGCGGCGGCACCAGCCAGCCTAATCTGAACGCGATCGTTGAAACGCTGAAAAACACGCCGCGAGACACGCAGCTTGATTCCGAAGCGCTGAACGAATGCTCCGAATATTGGGAAACGGTGCGAACGCATTATTCCCCGTTTGATTCCGGGCCGCGATCGGGCTCCGCGCGCCTCTACGAGCATGAAATTCCCGGCGGGCAATTTACCAATTTGCGCGAGCAGGCAGTGGCCATGGGACTTGGCCACCGCTGGCGCGAAGTGGAAGAAACCTACGCCGAGGTGAACCAACTGTTCGGAGACATCGTGAAGGTGACTCCCTCCAGTAAAACGGTTGGCGACATGGCGCTGTTTCTGCTGGCCAACGAAATGAAGCCCGCCAATTTGCTGGCGCTTCCCGAAAATCACGACATTTCGCTGCCAAATTCGGTGGTGGAGATGTTCTCGGGCGCGCTTGGCGTTCCGCCGGGAGGCTGGCCGAAAAAGTTGCAGCGCATTATCTTGCGCGGGCAGGCTCCGCTGAAGGGCCGCCCGAGTGCGAATCTGGCAGCAGCCAACTTTGCCGCGGAGCAATCGGAGTTGCAGAAAAAAGTGGGTCACCCCGTTGAGGTTGACGCGCTGCTTAGCTACCTGCTCTATCCCGATGTGTATCTGAAATACGACAAATTCCGCCAGACTTACGCGGATGCGAGCGTTCTTCCGACTTCAGCCTTTTTCTACGGCCTGCAGCCGGGAGAAGAGATCACCGTCGAGATTGAACCGGGGAAGACGATGATCGTGAAGTTTCTCACCATCGGCGAAGCGCATCCCGACGGAACGCGCACGCTTTTCTTCGAACTCAACGGCCAGCCGCGCGAAGTTACTGTGCGCGACCGGGCGCTGCGGGTTATCGAGCGCAGCCATCCGAAGGCCAATCCCGAAGACCCAGGCCAAGTCGGGGCTCCCACGGCGGGGCTGGTGAGCGGAATCGCCGTGCAGGTTAACCATCCCGTCGAACGTGGTGCTAAACTTCTCACCCTGGAAGCCATGAAGATGCAATCGAACATTTATGCGCCAATCTCCGGACGCGTCACAAAACTCCATGTGACCCCGGGGCAGCACGTGGAAGCGAAAGATCTTCTGGTCGTCATCGCTCCGTGAGTTCGCCCAATCTCATCAAACACGAGCAGTTTCCCTCGCGCTTTTTGCGCAACCGCCGGGACCTGATTGTCTATCTGCCGCCCGGATATAACCAGCAGCCGGACCGCGCTTACCCGGTGCTTTATCTGCATGACGGCCAAAATCTGTTTGATGGCGCGACTTCGTTTATTCCGGGGATGGATTGGCATGTGGGGCAGACTGCGGACTCGCTGATTTACGAGCGGCGCGTGGAGCCGCTGATTATCGTAGGGCTTTACAACGCGGGTAAGCAGCGGCTTGGGGAATACACTCCGACGCGGGCGCCAAAGCTTGGCGGAGGCCGGGCGAATCGCTATGCGAAATTTTTGCTGGAAGAAGTGCGGCCGTTCGTCCAGAGCCAGTATCGCGCCGCGAATGGGGCGGAACGCACCGGAATCGGCGGGTCGTCACTCGGAGGACTTGTATCCTTATATCTGGGCCTGAAGCTTCCGAAGATTTTCGGCAGGATTGCCGCGCTTTCTCCGTCGGTCTGGTGGAATGAGCGGGTGATTCTGCGCTTTGCGGCAGCCGCGCCGGTGCAACCCCACCCGAGGATTTGGCTGGATGCCGGCACGCGCGAGGGCGGGCGGACGGTGGAAGATGTGGAGCGATTCCGCGATGTCCTGCTTGGCAAGGGTTGGCAACTTGAGCGCGATCTGCATTACGAACGCGTGGAGGGTGCCGAGCACAACGAAGCCGCCTGGGCGCGGCGCGTAGGGCCTTTCCTCCAATTTTTGTTTCCCGCCGGTTAAACACAGGTATAATCCGCGCAGTTTATTTTACGGATTAGACCATGTCCTCGGATCAACCGATTGCCATTCTGTGCGTCACCTCTTATGAGAAGGGGCAGGATTTTTTGCGAGCGTGCAAAGCGCTCGGATGCACGGTTTATCTTTTGACCGTCGAAAAGCTGCGCAAGGGGAATTGGCCGCGTGAAGCGATTGACGAAATGTTTTTCATGCCCGAAGAACTTCCGGTGCAGGAATTGTTGAACGCGGTGAGTTATGCGGCGCGGAGCCGGAAAATCGACCGGATTGTGGCGCTGGACGAATTTGACCTGGAGAACGTCGCGGCCATACGCGAGCATTTGCGCCTGCCCGGCATGGGCCTGACGACGGTGCATTATTTCCGGGACAAACTGGCGATGCGGATGCGGGCCCGGGAAGCGGGAATCTTGGTTCCTGAATTTATCCATGTTTTGAATCATGAGAATCTGAGTGAATTCATGATGCGCGTGCCGGGCCCCTGGCTGCTGAAGCCGCGGGCGCAAGCTTCAGGCATAGGCATGAAGAAAATTTGCGCGAGCGAGGAACTGTGGCCCTGGCTGGACCAGCTGGGCGACAACCAGTCTCAATACCTGCTGGAGCAGTTTATTCCGGGGCGGGTTTTCCACGTGGACGGGATTGTCTCGGAAAAGAAAGTTTTGTTCGCCGAGGCGCATGCCTACGGGATGCCGCCGCTGGACGTTTCGCACCACGGCGGAGTTTTCACGACACGGACCTTGCCGCGCGATTCCGGGGATGCGCTGGAAATCAAGGAAATTCATAAAGACCTTGTGGACGCGCTCGGTTTGATGCGCGGAGTGACGCACACGGAATTCCTGAAATCGAACGCCGATGGGCAATTTTATTTTCTGGAAATTGCGGCGCGGATCGGCGGGGCTTACATTTCGAATGTGGTCCAGGCCGCGACGGGGATCAACCTCTGGCGCGAGTGGGCGCAACTGGAAGTGGGGGCGGGGAAGCAGCTATATCACTTGCCGACGCCTCACGAAGATTTTGCCGGTGTGATTGTTTCGCTGGCGCGCCAGCAGGAGCCGGACACTTCCGGGTACACGGACGAGGATATTGTCTATCGCATTTCGAAATATCACCACGCTGGATTTGTTTTGAAATCTCCCTCCGCAGAGCGCATTGAGGAGTTGCTTGCGACTTACTCCAGGCGGTTTGTATCGGACTTCATGGCCACGCAGCCGGTTCCGGACAAGCCGACTTCCTAGCCTCCGCTCCGACAAGCTTTGATTCTCTCTACTTTCACGGGAATTGTTGAAGTGATATTCTCTCACCGGTTTCATGGCGACCGATTCCAAACGACTCAACCCGGACCATGGGAAACCCCAAGACCCACCCTCCCAACCCGAGGGTGGGGCACCCGGCCGCTCGCGGGAAGGAAGCCCGGATGTTCGTGGGAGAACATGCTGAAATGATGGGGGAAGTAAGGGTCGTTGTTATCCTGTGGGGGATTCCGACGTTGCTGACATTTGCAGCTTGGTGGAGGTATCGGCAAATTCAAATTAATCATCGCCCGTCGTTGCTGCGGATAGCGATGTTGTCTCTGTTGGTTAGCGAGGCCATGTTATTGCTGATTGGTGTGGCCGTAGCCCTTGAAAGCATAAGCACTGTAAGACCGCCGGTCATGCTTCAAACGGTAGGATTTATCAATTTTCTTCTTTGTGTGGTAGCTTTGCTGACCTCCCTAATAGCGAAAACTTCGGATACCGCTCGGATATGGATTGCTGGTGCGAGTGCTTATTTGATATTTGTATGGCTTTACGCAATGTTGGCGCACTAATGAACCGCTGGTGCGTGTCTTTTGCCTGAAGACAACAAGTTAGCGCCTTCCCCGTACCGCGCGGTTAACGGGAGCTTAGCGCGA
Organism: Candidatus Limnocylindrales bacterium; assembly: GCA_035577585.1. Lineage (GTDB taxonomy): Bacteria > Acidobacteriota > Terriglobia > Acidiferrales > UBA7541 > Acidiferrum. The sequence continues at coordinate 153 of DATLVJ010000784.1, read as the reverse complement.
ACCTGACCGGCTCTCCCGGATTCGCAGGGTGAATCATACGACACTCGACCTTAGTACCAGGGACAGTGGGGACCCTGTTCGTTGGTCTAGTTACTTTCAAGCACTCCCTTGCGATACTGTGTTTGCTGCACGCCTCCCCGCGGACTATCTTTT
>DATLVJ010000783.1:0-5519 GCA_035577585.1 Candidatus Limnocylindrales bacterium | reverse complement strand
TACGCCTCCCTTGTCGGTGCTGCTGCACATTCACGGCACAGTGATGACTGGGTGGGTCGTGCTGCTCGTTGCCCAAACCACTCTGATTGCCGCTCATCGTGTCCAGTGGCATCGCCGGCTCGGCATATTTGGTGCCGTTTGGGCGGCGCTGGTTGTGCTTTTCGGATCGATTACGACCCTGCACGCCGCTGCGCGCGAAGTACGCGGCCATACAAAATTCGCTGCTGGTCAGGTCATCGTTACCAGCTTGGATTTGCTCCAGATGCTGTTTTTTGCAGGTTTTGTCGCTATTGCGATCTGGCAGCGCCATCGTCCCGACTATCACAAGCGGCTGATGTTGTTAACAATCGCGTGCATGCTGCCGGACGCGCTCGCGCGACTCCCTGTCAGTTTTATGACCAACATGCTCATTATGGTGGGGCTCGACCTGTTCATATTGTTCTGCGTCGGAGTCGACACGATTTGGCATCGTCGCCTGCACCCAGCTTTTGCGTGGGGCGCCTCGCTATTCGTTGGCGTATTTCACCTGGCGCTCTACCTTACCCAAACGCGAACGTGGATTGCGTTTGCCGAGTCACTACTCACTTGACGGTCGGCAGGACAGCTATACTTCTCTCCATGCAGCCCGACCAGGAAGTCATAAACCGCTGGACAGGTTCCGCCCCGTTCTGGGAAAAACACCGCGAAATCATCCGCCAAATGTTTGCCCCGGCCACGCAAGCCCTCGCCGAGGCCGCCCAGATCGCCCCGCGCCAGGTCGTTCTCGATCTCGCCACCGGCCCCGGCGAACCCGCACTAACCCTCTCCGCCATCGTCGGCCCCGAAGGCAAAATCCTCGGCATCGATCCGATTCCAGAAATGGTCGCTGCCGCCCGCCGTGCAGCAGAGCGTCTCTGCGCAACAAACGCCCAATTCGAAGTCGCCTCTGCGGATCACCTCCCCTTTCCGGACAACACCTTCGACGCGGCCGTCAGCCGCTTCGGCATCATGTTCTTCCCCTCTCCGCTCGATGCACTACGCGAAATCCTCCGCGTCCTAAAACCCGCAGGCAAACTGGCCCTCGCCGTCTGGCACTTCGCCGAACGAAATCCATTCCACTATTCCCTGTCCCGCATCATCGACCGCCATATCGAATCCCCACCCCTCGCTCCCGATGCTCTCGACGCGTTCCGCTTCGCCAATCCCGGCAAGCTCCTCAAACTCCTCCACGAAGCCGGTGTAGCCGACCCACGCGAACACCTCCTCCAATTCACAATTCACGCCCCGATCTCTGTGGAAGACTTCTTTCAGCTGCGCCTCGAAATCTCCGAAAAACTCCGCGAGAAAATCGCCAAGCTTTCTCCTGCTCACCTCGCCGAAGTAAAACGCGAAGCCCTCTCCTCTCTCGCCGAATTCTCCACCCCGCAAGGCATCAGCTTCCCCGCCGAAATCCTCATCTTGACAGGCGCCAAATCGCGCGTTCCCTAGCCTCTTGCCCGGCTCGCAGGCCCGCCTCACAGGTTGAATCTTTACCCTTAACCCTTGCGAAATTGCCTTGCAATTTAAGCGGGCCACGCCCCAGGGCGAACGCCTAAAATAAGAACACGGTGAAGCCGAACGGCTTACGGGAATTGGTCGATTGGGAGGTCACGTGAGCCAATCACAACTGATTAGCACTCCCGGAAATTTGGCGGCAACATCCTCACGCCGCAGCACGCGCATCGAGAAATCCGTCCCCCTGATTGTCTTGGGTCAGAATCGCCTGGGCGAGCCTTTCATGGAGAGGACCGTCTCTGTGACCCTCAATATGCATGGCTGCCGCTATGCCTCACGCCATGACTACGGGATTGGAACCTGGGTCACACTGCAGATGGTGGGACTGAACAGTTCCGAAGAAAAGCCTGCCACCGTACGCGCCATCGTCCGGTCGGTTCATCCACCCGCAAGTTTGCGCGAGCTTCAACAAGTTGGTGTCGAGTTGGAAACGCCCGCCAATGTTTGGGGGATTGCGCCTCCCCCCGAAGATTGGCTAACTGCCCGCGAGACAAGCACCTCTACGGCCAAATTCGAGCAGTTGGTTACCCCCGCACAGGAATCTGTCACGAACAAAATAAGAGAGATCCCGATGAAGCCAGACACCAAGGTATCCGAGATCACCAATTCTTCATCCCCTTCGCCGGCCGCTTCCAAGTCGCCGGCGGCTCCAACTCCAAAGTCGTCCGAGTATGACAAACCGGAACGCGCCGTCGTCACGCCGGAAAAACTCATCGCCGCGCTGCAGGGAAGGCTTCAGCAAGAGGCGGAGAGAGCCGTCCAGGCCGCGGCTGCCAAGCAGGTTAGTGATGTAGTCCGCGCCGCACTCAGCTCGATCGAAGATGCGCGCCGCTCCGGCGTCCGAGAGATGCAGGAGCTTCTCCCGAAGCAATTGGAAACAATGAAACTTTCGCTGAAGACGGAGTCTGCCAAAGATTTGGCAGCCCAATGGAGCGCCGACCTGCAGAAGTATCGCGGCCGGGCAGAGGAAACCGCGCAACGTTTGGAAAAACAGGCGGACGAACTGCACCGCGATTTGGCGAATGCCACGGAATATGTGGACAAGCTTATGCAGGAAGTCGCGCCGTCGATTCCTTCCAAACTAAACGAATCGATTGCCAAGGCGGCATCGGAATTTGAAAGTGCGGCGAACGAAATTGCGGAGATCCGCTACGAACGGCTGCTGGAGAATCTGCAGGGGGCGACAGAGGCGGCCCTCTCGAAGCTGAATGCTCACTCCGCGGAAGTTCAGACGTCCGTGCAAAATGCGTTCAATTCCCGGCTGGAGGAATTCCGGCGCGACACGGAGCTCCACGTGAACAAAGCGCTCGCGGAGACGAAGGAACGCGTGGAATCAGCTCTCTCTTCGCTCGAATCCGCGAGTACCACCACCTGTGATGCCCGACGGCAGGCGCTGGAGGCGGAAGTCGCGCGTTCCGCGGAAGAGGCGGCGCAGCAGTTCCACAAACGAATTAAGGCATTCCTGCACACCTGCATGGCGGCGACCGATGGCGTCGTGGATGAGCACTCCACCTCGACAGCCAAAATGCGTTCGAAAGATAACGATTAAATCTGCAAGGCAAGATTTCTCCCGGCAACGAAAATCGCGCTACAATCGGCTGCAGCCTGGTTGCCGCCATCCTTTAGTCCCTTATAGAATTGCCTCGCCCCCGTGCGAGCAGGAGCTTCACGATGCCGCAAAATATCATCACCGCGCAGATCGCCATCTCCGACTGGGTCGCCGGCCTCGCCGCCATCTCCGAGAAAGATTTCACCCTCAACAATGTCCAGGACTACGTCATCCACCATCCCGTCCAGCCTGCCAGCCTCGAACCCTACATCTTCTATTCCAAGGGCAGCTACACCCGTAACCTCATTTTCAGAAACGACCTCTTCGAGTGCATGACCCTTTGCTGGGAAAGCGGCCAGCACAGCCGCATCCACAATCACCGCGATCAGAACTGCTGGATGTCCGCGCCCATTGGCCGCCTCGACGTCCGCAACTACCGTGTCGAGAAACTCGACCCCGCCACCGGCGATTGCAAAATCACTCCCACCGACATCTACCAGCTCGATGCGTCACACCCAACCTTCGTCAATCCCATGGAACCCGTTCACGAAGTCATGAACCTCGCCGAATTCAACCAACGCGCCGTCAGCATCCACATCTACTCCAAGCCCTTCGACAGTTGCGAAGTCTATTATCGCGACAAAAACAAATACGCCGACGTCCCCCTCTTCTTCACCAGCGAATACGGCAAACCAAATCCCGCCGAGAAACTCGTATAGAATTTTCTCCGCTTTTCGTCGAAGCCTCCCGACTCCACACCTGTCTAATTTTGAACAGACAGAGTTTCTCCCGTAGCTATATCTTCTCGATGGAAACTGATAATGGAAAGACGCCCGCGATGGCTAGCTTTGGAATGCCTCCGAGGGGGCTATTGCGGGCACACTTTTTTGCTGACCCTGCATAACGGTTTCGTCCGCTATCAAACTCTGCCCTGCCTCCAAATTTCAGCGTTTGAAAATACTGCCGGGAAGCCCCCTATGCCGCGCTAATCGAAGTCTTACAACCTTCGCTATTCCCTTCTATTGACTTCTCTCCTCATGAAAAGTACATTGCCTCCTGTTTAGCCGCGGCCGGTTCCCGTCTGCCAGCCGCCCAGAGAAGTTGGCGTCAGAGTCCTTATGGACGTTACGACCCACGACGTTCTCTTGGTCGGAGGTGGTGGTGCTGGCCTCCGCGCCGCCATAGCTGTATCCGAACTCAATCCCAACCTCAAAGTCGCCGTCGTCTCCAAGGTTTATCCCATGCGGAGCCACACCGTCTCCGCCGAAGGCGGCGCCGCCGGCGTCATCAAATCTGACGACTCGCTCGACGAGCACGCTTACGACACCATCTCCGGCGGCGACTGGCTCTGCGATCAGGACGCCGTCGAAGCCTTCGTAAAAGAATCTCCTCAGGAACTCTTGCAACTCGAACACTGGGGCTGCCCCTGGAGCCGCCAGGAAGACGGCCACATCGCCGTCCGCCCCTTCGGCGGAATGAAAAAGATGCGCACCTGGTTCGCCGCCGATAAAACCGGCTTCCACATGCTGCACACTCTTTTTCAAACCACCATGAAGTACAACGCCATCTTCCGCTACGACGAGTGGTTCGTCACCAAACTCCTCGTCGACGACGGCCGCGTGCAAGGCGTAGTCGCCATCGAACTTATGTCCGGCAAAATCCAGGCCATCACCGCCAAGTCCGTAATCCTCTGCGCCGGCGGTTGCGGCCGCGTTTTTCCCTTCACCACCAACGCCAGCATCAAGACCGGCGACGGCATGGGCCTCGCCTATCGCGCCGGCGCCCCTCTGAAGGACATGGAATTCATCCAGTATCATCCGACCGGCCTCCCCTTCACTGGCATCCTAATCACCGAAGCCGCACGCGCCGAAGGCGGCTATCTCGTCAACAAAGACGGCTATCGCTATCTCCAGGACTACAACCTCGGCACTCCCACCGCCAAGCCCGTCCTCCGCTCCATGGAATTAGGCCCTCGCGATCGCCTCTCCCAGGCCTTCGTGAAAGAACAGGAAAAGGGCCGCACCATTGACGGTCCCTACGGCCCCGTAGTCCATCTCGACCTCCGCCACCTCGGCGAAAAATTAATCAACTCCAAGCTCCCCTTCGTCCGCGAACTCTGCACCAAATACCAAAACGTCGATCCCGTCCACGAACTTGTTCCCGTTCGTCCCGTCATTCACTACATGATGGGCGGCGTCAGCACAGACATCAACGGCGCCACTCCACTCCCCGGCCTCTTCGCCGCCGGTGAAGTCGCCTGCGTCAGCATCAACGGCGCCAATCGCCTCGGCTCCAATTCCCTGCCCGAACTTCTCGTCTTCGGCGCCCGCGCCGGAAAAGCCGCCGCCGAATTCGCCTCCTCCGCGAAACCCATCTCCAATTCCATCCTCGCGCAAGCCTTCGACGAGCAGCGCCGCATCGAAAATCAGTTTCTCCG
>DATLVJ010000782.1:0-6955 GCA_035577585.1 Candidatus Limnocylindrales bacterium | reverse complement strand
CCGGCGCGGATTTCGCCGTGAAGATGGCTAACTGGAAGCCGGAAGATTCCGACCTCGATGAAGTGGGCGTGTATGTCGCCTCCGGCATCGGCGGGTTCGACATCATCGAACGCGAGCACATCAAGCTGATGCAGGGCGGCCCCGGCAAAATTTCTCCCTTCTTTATTCCTTCGGCCATCGTCAATCTTGCTTCCGGCCATATTTCGATTCGTTATGGCGCGCGCGGGCCCAATTCCGCTACTGCCACGGCCTGTTCTGCTTCCGCACACGCTATCGGTGATTCGTTCAAAATTATCGAACGCGGCGCGGCCGAAGTGATGATTTGCGGCGGCACGGAAGCCACCATCACTCCCATGGGCATCGGCGGATTTGCTTCGATGCGCGCGCTTTCCACGCGCAACGACGCGCCGGAAAAAGCCAGCCGCCCGTTTGACGCGGACCGCGACGGCTTCGTGGTCGGTGAAGGCGCCGGCATCCTGATCCTTGAATCGCTGGAGCACGCGCAGAAGCGCAACGCTCCCATCCTCGCGGAAATTGTGGGCTACGGCATGAGCGGCGACGCGTACCACATCACGCAGCCCGCTGAAAATGGCGACGGCGCTTATCGCGTCATGAAAGCCGCCTTGAAGGATGCGAAACTTTCGCCGGACGACATCGGCTACGTCAACGCGCACGGCACGTCCACGCCGCTTGGCGACGCCATCGAAACCACGGCGATGAAGCGCCTGTTCGGCGAACGCGCGATCAATAAGAAATTGCCGGTAAGTTCCACCAAGTCCATGACCGGCCATCTCCTCGGCGGCGCAGGCGGCCTCGAGGGCGGCATCTGCGTTCTTGCCTTGCGCGATCAAATCCTTCCGCCTACCATCAACCAGGAAAAGCCTGATCCCCATTGCGATCTCGACTACGTTCCCAACGCTGCGCGCAAGGCTACCGTGGATTACGCGCTCTCGAATTCGTTCGGTTTTGGCGGCACCAACGCCGCCCTGATTTTCAAGCGCTGGGCCGGGAAGTAAAACGCTCCTTCCTGCGTTTGTCATCCAGAGCCCGTGTTTGTCATCCTGAGCGAAACGAACGGTCTCAACTTCGGCACGGCCACGCTCCCAATTCCGTGCACGGTTTTGTAGGGCCCGCCTTCTGGGGCGGGCCGCTCCCTAACTTGAAAGGCGCCCCAATGAACATTCTCGTCTGCATTAAACAGGTTCCGGCGAAAGACGCGCCGCTCGCCATCACCGGCAACTGGATCAAGGAATCGGACATCGGCTTCGAAATGAACGAGCCGGATTCTTATGCACTCGAAGAAGCGCTCCGCCTAAAAGAAAAACACGGCGGCGAGGTAATCGCTCTCTCGCTCGGCCCCGAACGCGTGAAGCAAACCATCAAGGAAGCCCTCGCCAAAGGCGCCGACCGCGGCATCCACATCGCCGACGACAATTTCGCGCAACTCGATCCCCTCGGCACCGCCAAAGTGATTGCCGCGGCAATCGCCAAAGAAAAGGTGGATCTGGTCCTCACCGGCCTGCAGAGCGACGATCACGGCTTCGGCCAGACCGGCGTGCTGCTCGCCGCATTGCTGAATCTGCCGCACGCCACGCTCATCATGCAGATCGACGTGCAAGACGCGAAGATGAAGCTTAAGCGTGAGCTCGAAGCCGGCTGGTTCCAACATATCGAGTGTCCACTTCCCGCCGTGCTCACCATTCAGTCGGGCATCAACAAGGTCCGCTACGCCACGCTTAAGGGCATCATGGCCGCCAAGAAAAAAGAGATTGCCTCGCTTACCCGCGAAACCCTGGGCGTCACTTTTGAGCCAACGCAGAAAATCGAAAAAATTTATGTTCCCACCAAAACCAAGAAAACGGAATTCCTGACCGGCACACCAAAAGAAGCCGCCGCGAAGCTGGTCGAAAAACTTAAGTTCGAAGCGCGGGTGATCTGACCATGAAAATACTCGTCATTACCGAACAACGCGACGGTAAGTGGAATAACGCCAGCTTCGAGACGCTCGCCGCAGCACAGCAAATCGCCGCAGCCTCATCGACGAGCGTCTGCGCCCTCGTCGTAGGCAAGGGCGTAGCCGCGCTCGCCGGCGAACTCACTGCAAAATACGTCGCCGAAGTTCTTCTCGTTGAGCACGACCTGCTTGAAGCATACACCCCCGACGGATACTGCATGGCGCTCAAGCAAGTGATCGAATCCGCGAAGCCTGACCTGGTTCTTTTCCCGCACACCTACCAGGTGCGCGACTTCGCTCCGAAACTCGCAGCGATGCTCGGCAAGGGAATGGTCGGCGATTGCGTCGGCTTTCGCAGCGAAGGCGGCAAACTGGTGTTCGTTCGCCAGATGTTTCAAGGTAAGACAGCCGCGGACGTTACTTTCACCGGCGCCGCTCCCTGGTTTGTATCGTTTCAATCGGGCGCCTTCCGCGCTGATCAACTCGCGGCTCACGCAAGCGGCAAAGCCCCAGTCACCTCAGTGACCGTCACCGTGAACTCCACTGACATCCGCACCAAGCCGCTGGAACTGTTCAAGGAAGCAAAATCCGCCGTCGACCTGACCCAGGCGCCGTTGATCGTGGCCATCGGCCGCGGCATCAAGGCGCCGGAAAATATCGCGCAGGCGGAAGCCGTCGCCAAAGCCATGGGCGCTGAACTCGCCGCCTCGCGCCCCATCTGCGACGAAGGCTGGCTCCCGATGGAACGCCAGATCGGCAGCTCCGGCCAGACCGTTGCGCCGAAGCTGTATCTTGCGCTCGGCATCAGCGGCGCCATTCAACACGTCGTCGGCATGAAAGGGGCGCGCACTATCGTCGCCGTCAACAAAGACGCAAACGCGCCCATCTTTGAAATCGCCGACTACGGCATCGTCGCCGACATATTCGAAATCATGCCCGCGCTCACCGAAGAATTGCAAAAGGCAAAGTAAGCCTTAACCTCGCGAGCTCAAGATATCCCTCCTTCCAATCACATTGCCCATTGGGATGACAAATTGGCCCTTGGTTCGTGATGACCGTTAGTGTTAAAACGCAAGAATCACGATCGGAGAATCCTCATGGCCAATGCGGAGAGCTTCCCCTACGAGACGCGACTTAACATCCTTTGCCGGCCGCTGGAAGTGGTCGACGAACAAGCGCTCGCCGATGCGTGCACGTACAAGTGGTACAACCAGACCCTCTGTCAGGTGAATGGGTCGGTGGTCCGGCTCGGTGTCGTCCAGGGCGAATACCACTGGCACAAGCACGACGACGATGACGAATTTTTCTACGTAATCGAGGGCAGGCTGCTGATTGATCTTGAAGGTCGGACCATCGAACTAGGCCCAAGGCAAGGCACGGTTGTCCCCAAGGGTGTCCTGCACCGGACCCGCGCTCCGCAGAGGACAGTGATCCTTATGGTTGAGAACGTCGGAGTAATCCCGACCGGAAACTGACATCAGCTTCGATTGTACTGAAATCTCGTTTGCCCCCGCCTGCCTTACCGAAGAACTGCAAACAGCGTAATGCGGAGGCTCTATTGAAGGGCCGAACTATTGGAGTCGGCAAATTGCTCTAGCCCATAGCGGATGATTCCTGTCTCGTCCGTCTAGAAGTGACGCACACCCGTTTTGTTTGGCTGCAAGAAAATCCACTATCAGCATGTAATCTGGCATCCTGGTCATGACCGGCAGCACTTGCCACAACATCGCCATCCATTCCGTCTTCCTCCGCTCCTGACCCCGCCTCCAAGCTTTAATCTTCCGTTTAGGTTTGCTGCGCTAACTTGCTAGGGTAGACGCGGGAGTGTCTCTCATTTTCATTTGCGGCGTAAACGTATACTTCTCTATGCCGCAGTTCGCCCACGGGCCCAAATGAAATTCGTGAATTCCAAACCGGCTGAACATCTCCATTCCGCGGCGCGAATGGTTCTCTTATTCTTTTTATTGCCTGTTCTCCCGGCAGCACTTTTCGCCCAAACTCCGCAGCCCGCCCCTCCCGCGCACACTCTCTCCGGCACGGTTCTGGATCCTTCTTCCGCTGATGTAGCGGACGCCCAGGTTACCCTGGTCACCGCAAACGGTTCCGTTCAGGCCTCTACCATCACCGACCGCGCGGGGTATTTCTTTTTCGACGACTTGCCCCACGGGAAATATCGCCTTCGAATCCACGCTGCCGGCTTCAAGGACGGCCTCGTGGAGGTCACGATCGGCGCGAAGCCACTGTTGCCGCTTCGCATCTCGCTCGCCATCTCCGCGGTCAGCGAGGTAGTCAGTGTTACCGCCGACGAAAATATTCCGCAGACTTCCACCGACCCTTCCGAAAATCTCAACGCCAACAACATCACCCGCGACGCTCTCGATCGCGTTCCCGTGTTCGATCTCGACTACATCACGCTTCTCTCGCGGTTCCTCAGCGACGACGCCATCGCCAGCAGCGGCGTATCTCTCGTCGTCAACGGAGTCGAAGCCAACGGCCCTGGCGTCTCTGCTTCCGCCGTGCAGGAAGTCAAAATAAACCAGAATCCCTATTCCGCGCGGTTTGCCCGCCCCGGCCGTGCCCGCGTGGAAATCACGACCAAGGCCGGAACGCCCGCCTATCACGGCACTGTCAATTTCCTCACCCGCAATTCCGTCTTCGATGCCAGCAACTTTTTTGCTCCGACCAAGCCTTCCGAAAGCCGGTACATGGAAGAGGGTTCGTTCACCGGGCCGCTTGGCCGCGACAAAAGAAACACTTTCCTTCTTTCGCTCGAGCAGGACAACGACAATCTCCAGGCTGTCGTCCACGCCTTCGGCTCTCCCGTTCCGCCAACCACCAATCCCGTTGACGAAAATGTGCCCGCGCCACAGCGCCATTTCTTCGGCTCCTTCCGCGCATTCCACGATTTCGACAATGGCGATCAGGTGTGGGTCGGATATTCTTACGAAGACCAGAAAAACAGAAATCAAGGTGTAGGCGGCATCGTTCTTCCGGAAGCCGGTTACACCACTGGGTTCACCGAGCACGAGATCAACGTCAGCTACCGGCACATTTTTTCAACGAAGTGGGTGAATCAGCTCCGCTTTCTTTTTGGCCACAACGATAACCCGACAATCAGCAACGTCGCCGCTCCCCAGATCGCTGTTCAGGGCATCTTCACCGGTGGCGGCGCGCAGGCCGATCTCCACCGCACGGAAGCTCATTTCGATGGCACCGACTTTGTGGCCTACACCAGCGGCCGCCACATGCTTGTTTTTGGCGTTGACGTTCCGGACCTCAGCCGCCGGGGCAGCGATGACTTCACGAACCAGCAGGGCACCTACACCTTCGCCGATATCAACTCCTTCAACGCAAACCAAGCGGCTGGCTTCCGGATCCAGACCGGCAACGGGCATCTTGTTTTCTGGGAACGCATCGTCTCTGGCTTCATTGAAGACAGCGTACGGATAAAGCCGAATCTTTCCTTCACTCTTGGCGTGCGTTACTATTTCCAGAACTATTTCAACAACGACGCAAACAACTTTGCTCCCCGTTTCGCGTTCGCCTGGGCGCCCAAGCCCCAGGGCAAAATCGTTTTCCGCGGCGGTGCTGGGGTGTTTTATGACCGCTCCGGCAATCGCGCGATCGCCGATCTGCTGCATTACGACGGGAAAACTCTGCTGCGCCAGATTGTTACCCCGCCGCCTGGTGGATTCGTTCCTTATCCGATCCCTCCGGCGGACCTGGATGGCGTGCCAACCAGCTTGGTAGTCCTCGATCCGCGCGTCAGAATCCCGCAAATTGTTCAGTACAGCTTTGGCATCGAGCGGCAGATCACGGCGAAGAGCACGCTCAGCGCCACCTACGTCGGCACTCGGGGCATTGACCTTTTTATGTCGCGCGACATCAACGCGCCGCTCGCGCCCGATTACCTGGCCCGGCCCAACGCCGAGTTCGGCCAGATCCGCCAGATGGAATCGGAAGGCTATCAGAAGGGCAATTCACTGGAAGTGACGTTTCGCGGCAAGCCCACCAAATTCCTTGCCGGCCAGGCGCAATACACTCTCGGCAAGTCCTACAACAACACCAGCGGACTTAACTATTTTCCCGGCAACAGCAATTTTCCGAATCTCGATTGGGCGCGCTCCGACAATGACCGCCGGCACAAATTGGATCTGCTTGGCACCTTCGAGCCGACAAGTCTGCTCACGTTCGGAGTAGCGCTCCAGGCGTATTCCGGCAAGCCCGTCAACGTCACCACAGGGCAAGATTTGAATGGCGACGGCGTGTTCAACGACCGCCCGGACGGGGGGCTTGCTTCGCGTAATTCGCTGCATGGGCCGGGACTGCTGAATCTCGACGTCAACGTGGCGCACGATTTCCACTTCAAGAAAGAGAAAAAAGACGGCCCAGTTCTGACCGCCGCGCTCAACATTTTCAACGTCCTCAATCATCCGAACTACGTCACGTTCATTGGCGTCATTGGTCCCGATGGCGGCCCGTTCAATCCCAATTTTGGCTTTCCTGCTGCCGCGAATCCCGGACGCCGTTTCCAGTTAAACCTCGAATGCAAGTTCTGACCAGATGCGCGCAAGTTTACTTGTGTAGAGCCTGCCTTCTGTAGCAGGCCGCCGCGGCGTCCCCACAAAAAACCTTTGTCGCCATTTTCATCCGTCAGTAGAATCAACCCGCTGCCAATCTCCACGAAAGGCGCCGCCCATGAAACCCTGGTTCCACATCGCGAACGCAATTGTGTTCCTCACCCTATTCGCTTCTCAGGAATCCTCCGCCCCCGCGCCCGTTCCCGTCGAGCAGGAGCCCCACCACCACCTGCTCTTGAAAAATGACAACCTGCTCGTGATGCGGGTCACTCTGCAGCCCGGCGAATGGAGCTCCTATCACATCCATTCCGTGGATGACGTAGCCGTCTGGCTCGGGCATTCCAGCGCCGCGCAGCAACTCCCCAACGAACCAGAAGGAGCTCCTGTCGAACAGAAGCCCGGCAACATCACCCTGCGCACT
>DATLVJ010000781.1:0-15542 GCA_035577585.1 Candidatus Limnocylindrales bacterium | reverse complement strand
CCTTTTCGCGGGTGGTCCGTCTAAGAACGAGGGGGCATAATGCCAAAGCGGAATTTCCTCGTCGCCGGCCTGCTTCTCCTCGTAGTCTTTGTTTCTGTTTGCTCTGCGATTTCCGAAAGTGAAATTCAACGGCTGGCGCGGGTGATGAATTGGAATGCCGGCCAGGTGATCGCCGACATCGGCGCGGGTGAAGGGGAGATCGGTTTTGCGGCGGCCGCAGCCGTAGGAGAAACCGGGAAGGTCTACCTTACCGAGCTGGACGAAGCAAAGGTTGCCGCGCTGGGAAAAGAGGCAAGCCGGAAAAAACTGAAGAACGTGCAAATACTGGCGGCCGCGGAAAAAGAAACAAAACTCCCGGACAACTGCTGCGACGCCATCGTTCTCCGCCACGTTTACCACCACCTTACCGCTCCCAACGAAATGGATGTGAGCTTGATGCGCTCGCTGCGTCGCGGCGGGTTGCTGGCGGTGATTGAATTTCCTCCACGCAAGTCCTTGTCGGCTTCGGACCCGGTGCAGGGCGTGCCCAGCAATCGCGGCGGGCATGGAATCCCCAAGAAAATCCTGCTGGAAGAACTGACCGCGGCGGGATTCAAGCTGGACAAAACGTTTGATGACTGGCTGGATGACGGTTACTGCGTGCTGTTTCGAAAGCCGTAGATCTGCAAATCTTCGTTAGAACCTAGCTGGCTCTGTTGACATCCTCGGCAAAAGTGAATTTGGGCGGTGCCGCCATAGCGGGCGGGGCGAGCCCCGCCCCTACAAATTCTTTCGTTTCGTGAAGCTTCGAAACTGTACTGACAAACCAGTTCCTCAGGGGCTAAAGCCCTGATTTTCTTAGCCGTTTTTGTCGGAGCTGAAGCTCCGACCCCCAACGACCATTCATGAGCGCGCTTCTAGTTTTTTTGTGCGGCGCGGGAACGGCGGACGCGATCGCGATTCCCACAGGTGGCGTCGCTGCACCATCGTTTTACTCTTCCCTTCGTTCGGTCCACGAACACCCAGGCGCAGCCGGCATTCGCGCAGATCTTCAAGCGATCGTGCTGTTGTTGGGCCAGGGCCTCGGCAAGGGAATCGGCAATACGGGCGAGCACGGCGGGCCAGCCAAATTGTACGGGCTGATGGGTGAGCGCCAACCCATTTTGGTTCTCCACCAGACGGCGAAACACGGGTACCTTCAACCATGAGTTCAATGCTTCCAGGTCTCGTGGCTGGATTGGAGCGCCTCGCGAAGTTTTCTCCGCGATATGGCGCAACAGTGTTCGCAATTTACGGAGATCGCGCAGGACCGCCGGACCCGGCAAGGGGACCCGGAATTCCCAAAACTCCAGGAAGTCGCCGATCCACTGGGGATTCTCGAGGAAATCGGTGAGGTGGCCGTAGCCGTCCCACATATCGCTGTTGGCGAGGTCCACCCAGGGAGCGGCCTGGCCGAATTTGTGGATGCGGAACTGGTGGGAAGCAGGGATCATGGTAACGAAATAAAACTCCTTGACTCATTACATGGGCCAGGGTACGCTGTGAAATGAGTATAGCACATTTAAGTCGTTACAAGGGGCCCGCATGAGCGATACGGTGCAAAACATTACGGCGCAGACGGCGCTTCTGGAGGCCAAAGCCGCCAGGAGTTCCTGGAAGATTCGAGTCATCCTGGCATTTCTCGCGATCTACGTCATCTGGGGCTCTACATATCTGGCCATCCGTTACGCAGTCGAAACCATTCCGCCTCTTTACACCGCGGGGTTCCGGCACCTGGTGGCCGGCAGCGTGCTGCTCGCCTGGGCCCTTGCCAAGGGGCAGCGGCCGACGTGGGCGCAAGTGCGGGCCAGCGTGGTGATCGGATTTTTCTTTTTTCTGCTGGGGCACGGCTCGCTGCACTGGGCCGAACAGTATGTGCCCAGCGGCCTTTGCTCGCTGTTGATTGCGATTGAGCCGATCATCGTTTTCCTGATGTCCTCGGCGGCCGCGCGCGTGTGGCGGATGAATGGAATGTTGCTCGCGGGGATTCTGCTGGGCCTTGGCGGCGTCGGCATTCTTGTGCGGGGAACGGGGCTGGAGTCCGGGTCTCGCGGCTCGCTGGGACCGATCGCGGTGCTGATCGGCGCGATCGCCTGGTCCGCGGGGATTATTTACTCGCGGCGCTCCAAGCTTTCCGGCAGCCCGCTGCTGCTATCGGCGCTATCGCTGCTGGCTGGTTCGGCGATGCTGCTGACGACCGGCACGCTGGCAGGTGAAGCGAAAGATTTGTCCATCGCGAACATCACTACGAAATCCTGGCTGGCGTTTGGGTACCTGATTGTCTTCGGCTCCATCATAGCGTTCACGGCTTACAACTGGTTGCTGGAGCACTATTCGCCCACACTGGTGGCCACGCATACCTATGTGAACCCGATCGTGGCGGTGCTGCTCGGCTGGCTGTATGGCGGAGAGGCCATCACCTTGAAAGTAGGGATCGCAGCCGCGCTGGTGGTGGGAGCCGTGGTGCTTGTAGACCGCGGCACGAACAAACTGCAGCGCATCGGCTGACCACTCCCACGTTCCGCGGACAGAGCGCGACTTTTCCTTGCCCCCCGGCAAAGCCTGTGGTGAACTCTCTTAGACAGCATCGCCATGCTAGGGCAACGATTCGGCCACTACCAAATTGAACAGACGCTCGGCGAAGGTGGCATGGGCGTGGTGTATCGCGCGCGCGACGAAAAACTCCAGCGCGACGTCGCGCTCAAATTCCTGGGCATCCTTCCCGCCGGCGGCTCCACCAGCCATGAAAATGTGCTGCAGGAAGCGCGCGCGATTTCCGCGCTGAACCATCCGAATATTTGCACCGTTTATGAAGTGGGAGAAATCGAAGGCAAGCCTTACATCGCGATGGAATACGTGGAAGGCCACGCTCTGACGATGGAAATACCTTCGAACGGGATGGCGCTTGATCAAGTGGAGCGTTACGGCATGCAGCTTGCCGACGCCCTGAATCACGCGCACAGCCGCGGAATCATCCATCGCGACCTTAAATCGGCAAATGTGATGGTGACTCCGCAAGGCCGGTTGAAAGTGCTGGACTTCGGGATTTCCCGGCGGCTCGATACCGGTCAGGGGATAAGCGAAACCACGCGCTTCGACAAATCCTGGGAATCGCAGCACACGTTTACCGGCACGCTTCCGTATGTGGCACCGGAAGTCCTGAGGGGCGGAGACGGAGACGCGCGGAGCGACATCTGGTCGTTGGGAGTTTTGCTGTACGAGATGGCAACAGGGCGGCGGCCATTCAAGGGAGCCACCGCTTTCGAGTTAAGCGCGGCCATCCTGCGCGAACGAGCGCCGCTGATCACACCTCCGCTGCCGCCGATATTGCAAAGCGTGATTGACCGTTGCCTGGACAAGGATCCCGGGCAACGTTACCAGAGCGCGGGAGAAGTCCGCGCGGCGCTT
Organism: Candidatus Limnocylindrales bacterium; assembly: GCA_035577585.1. Taxonomy (GTDB): domain Bacteria; phylum Acidobacteriota; class Terriglobia; order Acidiferrales; family UBA7541; genus Acidiferrum. The sequence continues at coordinate 12,116 of DATLVJ010000781.1, read as the reverse complement.
GAGGCGGCGAGCACAAGTTCGCGAACCCACGGCTACTTCGCCGGCCTGGCGCAGCGCGAAGGAAATACCGCCCCGAACCACACGACAAGGAATATTGCGCTTGTGGTCTTTGCCCTGCTGTTTGCTGCCGGATTCGGTTATTGGATCTACGGCAAATCGGGTTCGAAAAGAAAATCGCTGACAGTTGGCGAGATCCAATCCATCGCGGTTTTGCCGTTGGAAAACCTCTCTGGAGATCCTGCCCAGGACTATTTTGCGGAGGGGATGACGGACGCCTTGATCACGGAACTCTCGCAGATCAAAAAGCTGCGGGTTATTTCCCGCACTTCGGTGATGCAATACAGGCACACGCAGAAGCCTCTGCAGGAAATAGCGCAGGAATTGAATGTGGACGCCGTTGTGGAGGGCGCAGTGCTCCGCTCTGGCGACCGCGTGCGCATTTCGGCGAAACTGATGCAGACCAACGTCGAAGGGGCGCTGTGGGCGGACAATTTTGAGCGCGATTTCACGGATGTCCTGGCATTGCAGAGCGACGTGGCGACAGCGATTGCGCGTGGAATCCAAGTGGAACTTTCCGTGACGGAACAGAGCCAATTGGCGAGGAGCCGGAGCGTGGTTCCGGAAGCCTACGAATCGTATTTGAAAGGGAGATACGAAGCGGAGAAGAGAACGCCGGACGCTTTTCTGGATGCGGAGCGGTTCTTTCAGAAAGCGATCGCCAAGGATGATACATTTGCCGCCGCTTATGCGGCCCTGGCGGACACCTACCTGAGCATGAGCATTTACCAGATGGCCCCGGCGGAGACGCTGATTCCGAAGGCCAAGGAAGCGGTGGGCAAGGCGCTGGAGCTTGACGACCGGCTTGCCGATGCGCATACCTCGCTTGCGGCAATACGTTTCTGGCATCTGGAAGGGGGAGAGATTGAGAACGAATTTCAGCGAGCCATCGCGCTGGATCCCGGCTACGCGCAGAGCCTGCACTGGTACGCGCTGTACCTTGCGGCGGTGGGACGAAAAGAGGAGTCGATCCGGGAGATCCGGCTGGCCCGGGAGATCGACCCGAAGTCTCTGATCATCAACGCGAATGTGGGGTTTCTGTACTACCTGGCGGGGGATTACGATCACGCCGAGGAGACGGAGAAAAATGCCATCCGTATGGATCCGAGTTTCTCCGCGGCTTACAGTTATCTCGGGCAGATTTACGTGGCTAAGAAGCGGTACGCGGAGGCGATCGGGGAATTTCGGACGGCAGCTTCGCTTTCACCCGGAGACATTGCCGGGCAAGCGGACCTGGCGCACGGTTACGCGGTTTCCGGAATGAAGAGCGAAGCCGAAGAGATCCTACGCGGGATGCAGAGCGCCCAGGGGAAAAAATACGTCTCCACTTACGAATTCGCGGTGGTGTACGCGGGCTTCAGGGATGTGAACAAGACGTTGGAATGGCTGGAGAAGGGATGGGTGGAGCGGAATGGAAGGCTGGTCAACCTGGGAGTACATCCCCAGTTTGCATTTTTGCGGAATGAAAAAAGGTTTCAGGACATCGTGGAGAAGATGTGGGGCAGGCGGCTGATCGGCGAAGCGACGCCTTGAATGCCAAACGCACAGGTCCTGGTCGCTCATTCCATTCCTTGCAAGAGGATGGCGCTGTGCGAAGCCTGGCAGGAAAGTGCCTTTATTGACATCACCGTTGGCCCGGAATAGACTGCGCTCGCTCGGCGGTCTCAAGCGGCGCGAGGGCAGAGGAAATCAGATTCACGGCGATGCTAGGCCGCAAATGGAGGAAAGATCATGGCGAAAAAGGTCGAGATTTCGCTCAAGGAAATCGGGAGACAAATCGAACAGGCCGAAGAGAAACTCTCGAAGGCCGGTCGCAGAGTAAAGGATTTGGTGCAGAAGAAGAAGGTAGTGGCAAAGATCAAGGCCCTGAAAAAGGTCAAATCGGAGCTCAAGCTGATCTGCAAAAGCTATAACATTGTTGTGCCGCAGAATGGCTCGGGAAAATAGAAATTCCACCAAAAGTAAATGCGAACACCACAGGCTCGCGTGGGCCTGGTTCGGGTAAAGGCGCGCGCGACGTGACAAAGGCGAGATACCGGCGGAGTATCTCGCTGGTGCTCTATTGGGAGGACGGCGAACTGGTTTTTGAAAATTTTGCGCTGCAAAGCCGGATGAGCGCGGAGCCTTTGGTCTGTGCGATCCTTCATTTTTGCGGTGAGTGGCGGACGTTTCGTGAGATTGCTTCCCACCTAAGCACCTATGACGAATCTTCGGTCCTGACGACTCTTGGGCAACTCTGCAAAAACAATGTTCTGGAGCGGTCCGACGCCAGGCGGGATCCGCGCACTGTGGGGATGGAGAGCTGGGCTGACTGGAATCCGGCGGCCGGCTATTTTCACTTTTCGACGAAGGACGCGGCCTACTCCCCGGATCCCGCAAACGCCTTCGAGGAGCTAAAGCGGCGGGCGAAACACGACCCGATGCCGTTGCCGTTAAAGAGCTATGCGCGGGCGCCACGGACGAGGCTGCCTGCCGCGCACTCCGCGGGAGAATTCGCGGAAGTGTTGAAGGGGCGGCGTACCTGGAGAAAATTCGGCCCAGAGCCGGTTCGGCTCGAAGCGCTCGCCGGAACGCTGGGATTGACGTTTGGAATTCAGGGCTGGGTCGACGTGCCGGGATTGGGGCGCGCCGCTATGAAAAGCTCGCCGTCGGGCGGAGCATTGCATCCGATCGAGGCTTACGTTCTGGTGCAGCGGGTGAAGGGGCTCAAGCCTGGGATTTATCACTACAACGCGGAGCGGCATGAGTTGGAATGGGTGCGAAAGGGAATTGCCCGGCAGACACTGGAGCGAAGTTTGGGCAGCCAGTGGTGGTTCGCTCGCGGGGCTTTTTGCGTGCTGATGACCGCAGTGTTCGGACGGACGCAATGGAAATATAATTTTCCGCGGGCGTACCGGGCGATTCTGCTGGAGGCGGGCCACCTGTGCCAGACATTTTGCCTGACCGCAACGTGGCTGGGGCTGGCGCCGTTCTGCACGATGGCGCAGATTGATACGAAATGGGAGAAGTGGCTGGGGATCGACGGAGTAGGGGAGTCAATCATTTACGTGGCCGGCGCGGGAACATTGCCGACCGACACGCGTGACGCGAACATCCTGCAAATAGGAAAGGGCACGGCGTCAAAATCATCCGGAAAATGACGAAGCCGTGCCCCGGAAATAGCGGAGGAACGTTTTACTTCTTGGCGACGGCGACTGAGGCGCGCGTCGTTTCCCAGTCGATGTTGATATTCGCTCCTGCGCCCGCCTTTTCGAAAGAAATGGCGAAGTTTTCGGCCGGCGCGGAAAGTGCGGAAACTTTCATATCCACGCGGGCCAGATCATTGGCCGGGCCGGGATAGTCCGTGCCCCATTCGCCGGTCTTCTTACTGATGACCAATGCCCACTTGTCCTTGTTGGGAACGGTGAAGATCGTATAGCTTCCCGCGGGAACCGGCGTCCCCCCGATGGTCAAATCCACAGGAGTCACCAGCGTGGTGGCTTCGTTTGCCCCAGTGCGCCATACCTGTCCGAACGGAACCAGTTCACCATAAATCTTGCGGCCCTTTGCGCGCGGGCTGGAATAATCGATGGTCACGGCTTTGCCGCCACCCAAATCCCAGGCAGCTTGCGCCGGTGGGCTCGGCCGCTTCGATTTGTCCTGCTGAGCAGCCACAATCAACGCACAACCAAGCAGCAGCGAGAAGACACCACCGATTGCATACATTTTTTTCATGTTATTTCCCCCCGGGCCTACTCTACCACGCTGCAGCCTCTGGGGAAGAGTGGGGAGGATTAGCCGCGTCAGCGGACGAAAGGATAGATCTCATCCACTATCCAATAATTCGCCAGCAGGACCGCAAGCATAGTTCCGGCCACCCAAAGCATCCATCGCCAGCGTTTCCAAACTGCGCCAAGCGCGGAGCACTGCATGGGAATGTCTGCAAGGTAGGCGGCACAGTAACAGAGATTGGCGATCAGGCCGAGAATCGCGAGCAACAGCAGCGAGTGAACCTCGAGCATCGGGCGAAAATGGGGCCAGGTTACCGCGACCCACGCGACCACAACGGCGGAGAGCACAAAGTTATAAAGCAGGCGGCGGAGCTCCCAGAAGCGAATAGCGTTGGTGACTACTCCACGAAACGGGCCCTGTGGAGTCTGGTAAAGGGCGGAAGATTGTGTTGAAGGAGAGGTTTCCATGTGAGAACAGCCGAATTCGGTCGGCAATGCCAACAGGGGCAGGATAGCATTGGGCTTCTCGTTGTCAAGTACTTTTTATTATAAAGTAAAAACTGGGTCCCATTTCCTCGCAGTGTGCCCACCAATTCAAACTATTTGCCAGCAGCGTGTGCTCTTATCTTTGGCTCGGCCGCAGTCCAAGCGACCGGGACTTCGGCGATGATCTCGGTCCCTCTCATGGACTCCGACCGGACCAGAAACCTGCCGCATACCAGCCGGAGCCGCTCACTCATACCGATCAGGCCGATCCCTGGGGATGGATTTCGATCATTAGCCGCAAAGCCTTTGCCGGAATCCGCGATGCGAAGCTGGATGCCAAATTCATTCACGCTGAGTTCGACCTCGGCGCTCTTGGTCTCGCTATGTTTGATGACGTTTCCGAGAGCTTCCTGAGCCACTCGAAACAGGCACAAGGCCACGTCTTTCGGAATGTCGAAACGAGACTTTGCGTGGATAAACTGAACTTCAATGTGGTGTTTCTCCGCGATCTCTGTGCAAAGCTCATTAATCGCGGACACCAACCCGACGTGCTCCAGCCTCCTGGAATGGAGCTGGTGGGAAAGGCTGTGCAGGTCCGCAGCCAGCTCGCAAGTGTCGTTCCACATCTTCAGAACACTGGTCCGCTCCGCCGATTCCGGCAACTTGGACGATAGCAGTCCGAGTTCGAAGGATTGGAGTGCCAGTCGTTGGCTGAAATCGTCATGCAATTCCCTGGCAATGCGCGATCTCTCCTCTTCCTGGGCGCTGATTAAGCGTCCGGTGAGCCCGTGCAGGGATTCTTCCAGCGCCTTTCGCTCCGTGATATCGGTGCATGAACCAATGTAGCCGCAAAAGGTCCCATCCGGCTCGAATCTGGCCACCCCGTAATCGAGAATCCAGCGGTATTCGCCGTCATTGCGGCGCAGCCGGTACTCCATCTCAAATTCTGAACGCGAATCAAATGCGGCAGAATAGAGACCGAGACACCTGCTCACATCGTCAGGATGGACACCCGAAACCCAACCGTCCCCGAGTTCCTGCTCCATTGTGCGGCCGGTGAAATCCAGCCATCGCTGGTTGAAGAAGGTGCACAATTTGTCCGTTCCTGACATCCAGATCAACGATGGGGCGGTGTCGGCCATCAGCCGGAAGCGCCGTTCGCTTTCTCGCAATACTTGTTCGGCCTCTTTGCGCTCCTCGACAAGGACGGCCAGGACGAGGAAGGGTACGGACGTAGCCAGCAAAAACAATTGCACTGCGGTAACGCTGGGGATCGGGTTCGTCTCTGTGAAGGGCCCGAGCCCATGAACGTCACCCCAGATGGCCATTATGGCGATGATAGTGGCCGAAGTGCTGACGCCTGTGGATCCGAACCGAAGCGCAGCCCAGAGCAAGAATGGCACTAGAGAATACAAGAGCGCGGGGCGAGAAGTCGACTCACTAGCCGAAAAGTTGACGTAACTCAATGCGAGGATGGCCCCGAGCAAAGCGGCGGCTTCGAGGTAATAGCGGCGTGGCGGGCGGACCTCGGCGCGTATATGTCCGGCCCAGCCCAGAATGGAAGGCGTCACGGTCAGGAAAGCCAAAGCTTCGGAGAGAAAACTCATCCTCCAGCTGACCCAGCGGTCTCCTGCCAGGCCATTCATGCCGATGAGTGAAACTACAATCGAGCCGAGGATCACGGTGAAAAAGGAATATTTTGCCAGCGCTTTGAGGCTATTCAGGCGGGGCAACCCGTGCAAGAAATAACTCACGCCTAAGATGGCAATCAGTATTTCCAAGGTGTCCGCGAGCAATAGCCACCCGATAGCCCCAGCCGACACGCCAGCTTGCAGGTCATAGGCCGCAAATCCAGCCAGCCCCGATAGAATCAGGATAGGCCAATTTTTCCGGTGAGAGACGAGGCAGACTCCGACCAGCATCGCGCACCCCGGCCATAGCGGCCAGAGCTTTTGTGGTCCATTGAGGCTGAGCACCCCGCCCAGCCTTGCCGCTGCGTAACAGAGTGTCCCAATCAGAATGGCAGCGAGCAGAGTTCGGACGCGCGAATCCCATTTGAGGAGGTCCCATGGTGAGTGGTCCTTGCGGGGCTGCATGACCGGCCTCCCGAGACAATCAGCATTACTAGCCAAACCGAATCCACGCGCCGAACTCCATGTTGGCGTGAGACTGGATCGCTTATCAGTCGGGCGGTGCGAGTAGGATGGACTATGCCCCAAATAAGGCAAGAAGGCTACTTTATTTATTTTTAACCGGGACGTTAACCGGCCGGGTACGAGACCGTTTAGCCCGGCGTGCGCTGCATAGAGGACACCGGCCTTACGAGCGGGCCGGGCGTTTCCGCCTGAGAAACGTTTCCCAAGCTTTACACTTTGAACATTCCTGTGTTAGTTTAGAAGAGTCGAAGAAAAGAGGAAATTTTCAGGGACGACGGTGGGGGGCACTTGAGCGACGGCAAAGTTATGTTGATTGAACAATTCCGGGCACATGTGAAGGATACGGGGTCGCCAGAGGTACAAATAGCACTTCTGAGCGAGCGGATCAACTATTTGACGACGCACCTCAAGTCGCACGTAAAAGACCACGCATCACGCCGTGGGTTGATCATGATGGTCAACAAGCGGCGCCGTTTGCTGGACTATCTCAACCGGCGAGACCCGGATCGGTATCACCAGATTGTGGAACGCCTTAGCTTGCGCAAGTAGCGGTCAGCCGCGCGGATTGCGGCTCTGCTTGTGCCTTCACGAACGAACATATTCCCAGCGGAGTCTGTCGCCCGGCGGAGTTGTGGCCGGACGTGAATGTGGCAGGCCTGTCTTTACGGGCTTGTTGGCGTTTGCATTGGTGTAACCAGAAGCAAAGCCGCCTTGTCCTCGGCTGAACCTCCTCACTTTCTTCCAGTTACAAGCAGGCACGGCCTGCCAGAACCGCTCTTCAGATGAGGAGCTAAAGGAAAACACCTATGTCCGAGAACAATCACACACCAGCGCCCTTTCAGGTATCGATCGAAGTCGGGGGACGTCCCCTGATTCTGGAAACCGGGAAAATCGCCAGGCAAGCCAATTGCGCCATTACCGCACGCTATGGCGACACCGTTCTGCTCGTTAGCGCCTGCATGGCGAACAAGCCGAACGATCGCGACTTTCTGCCGTTGACCGTGGACTACCGCGAAAATACTTACTCGGCCGGGAAAATCCCCGGTGGCTTTTTCAAGCGCGAAGGGCGCCCCACGGAAAAAGAGATTCTTGTATCCCGCCTGATTGACCGCCCCATGCGTCCTCTGTTCCCCGATTCCTGGCGCAATGAGACCCAGGTCATCGCCATGGTGCTTTCCGCCGATAGCGACAATGACCCCGACGTGATCGCGGTCACCGCTGCCTCCGCCGCCGCTTATTGCTCCGACCTGCCGTTCAACGACCCCATCGCCGCGGTTCGCGTTGGGCTTCTGGATGGCCAACTGGTTGTGAATCCGACGGTTGCCGAGCAGAAGACCAGCAAGCTCAATATCGTCGTGGCTGGCACCGCTGATGGCATCGTCATGGTGGAATCGGGCGCGTTCGAAATCTCGGAAGAAAAAGTCGCGGAAGCACTGGAATTTGGCCACGCGCAGGTCAAGAAGATCGTCGCCGGCATCAAGCAACTCCACGATCAGATCAAACCCAAGAAAGTTGTCGTGGCACCGCTGCCTTTCGATCAGGCCATTTACGACAGCATGAAGAAGACTTACGGCGCCAAGCTGCAGGATGCCCTGAACACCGAAAAGCATCCCAAGAAGGAAAGCTACCACCTTGTAGACGAGCTCCAGGCAGAGATTCTGAAGGCCGTTCCGGAAGACGATGAGGAAAAGCTGGCGCTGACCAAGCGTGCCTTTGATCGGCTCCGCGAAGACATCTTCCGCCATGAAGTGCTCAAAGCCAAGCGGCGTCCAGACGGCCGCGCATTTGACCAGGTCCGCAAGATTACCTGCGAAGCCGGTTTGCTGCCTCGCGTGCACGGCTCGGCGCTCTTCACCCGCGGCGAGACTCAGGCCCTCGCTACATTGACCCTGGGTACCAAAGAAGATATGCAGCGCCTGGACCTGCTGTTTGCGCAGGACACCTTCAAGCGCTTCATGCTGCACTACAACTTTCCGCCGTTCAGCGTCGGTGAAGTGAAGCCGATGCGTGGCGCGGGGCGTCGCGAAATCGGCCACGGCGCACTTGCCGAGCGCGCGATTGCCAACCTGCTTCCGCAGGAAGTGGAATTCCCCTATGCGATGCGCGTGGTGAGCGACATTCTTGAGTCCAACGGATCCTCTTCGATGGCCACGGTTTGCGGTGCTTCGCTTGCGATGATGGACGCCGGTGTTCCGATGAAGTCGCCCTGCGCGGGGATTGCCATGGGCCTGGTTGTGGAAGGCAGCAACTACTCCATCCTGACCGACATCGCCGGCGCGGAAGATCACTATGGCGACATGGACTTCAAAGTTGCCGGAACGCGCGAAGGCATTACGGCGCTGCAGATGGACATCAAGGTGACCAGCATCAGCATCGGCATGATGCGGGAAGCGTTGGCGCAGGCGAAAAAAGCGCGCCTCGAGATTCTCGACATCATGGAAAAGACGCTCAGCACACACCGCGAAAATATTTCGCTCTTCGCTCCGCGTCTGTACAAGTTGAGCATCCCGACGGACAAGATCCGCGACCTGATCGGTCCGGGCGGCAAGAAGATCCGGTCCATCATCGAGCAGACGGGCGTGAAAATCGACGTCCTTGAAGACGGGACCGTGCACATCTTTTCGACCAGCGGTGCGGGAGGCGATCAGGCGCTGCAGATGGTTCGCGACGTTACCGCCAGCGCGGAAATCGGCAAGACGTATCTCGGGAAGGTTGTGCGCCTGGCGGAATTCGGCGCTTTCGTCGAACTTTTCCCCGGCACCGACGGATTGCTGCACATCAGCGAAATTTCTGAACACCGCATCCGCGACGTTCGCGATGAGCTAAAACTGGGCGACCAGGTTCTAGTGAAGGTGCTGGCGATCGAAGGGAACAAGATCCGCCTTTCGCGCAAGGCCCTTATCAAGGAAGCCCGCGAAAAGCAGGCCAAGAAAGATGGCGGCAGCACGCCAACTCCGGCCGCGGCAGCTGGAGCCGGCGGCGAAGGGAATTAAGGAAGACTCTTGCTTGTCATCCTGAGACCCCGATTCTGATCGGGGCCGAAGGATCTCGACCAGTGACCTTTTACAGATTACTGGTTGAGATCCTTCGGTGCGCAAAAAACGCGCATCTCAGGATGACAATTTTTTTGCGCGCAGTGTCCAGAGATAAAATATCGCGGCCCGAGTTATCAAAATTTAGGCTACCCATATCCTGAACGGAAAAGGCCCCCGGCAATCGCTGGGGGCCTATTTTGGTAGCGGCCACCTTCAGGTGGCCTCGTACTCTTTTGTAGCGGCCGCCTTCTGAGGCGGGCGCCTATGCAATTACTGCGCCGGCGCGCAATGCACGGCGTCCAGCGCGCCCCAAAGCGCGTCCAGCGCTTCATGCGTCGTCGCCAGAATTTCTTCTTCACTGCCGTCAGCGTGATCCATCAGCCAGTTGCGCCAGGCTTCCCGGTGCGCCTTGTCGGCTTCTTCGTGCACCTCGAAATACCCCAGCCCCTCAGACGAGTTGACGCCATAAAACTTCTTCAGGCCGTCAATTTTTGTCGTGGCAATTTCCGGAACCTGCGATTCGTATGCATAGAGCGCCGCAACGGCCTCTGCTACCGGCCGGTCGCCCACAATTTCGCGGAACGTTTCGACCACCGCCTGCGTTCCCGGCAGGGCAGGGCAGCAGGTGATGTCGTCCTCACCCACACCCAGCGCCGCGGCAAACTCACGCCACATCTTCGGATGCGGCCGGGCAGGGTTCTCTTCCTCCGCCAGGTTTTCCATCACGATGTCGCGGATCGGGCCTTCGGTGCGCGCCGCCAGCACCCGCAGGTGCTTGGGGAAAGCCTCCACATGGCGGTAATACTGCGCGGCGTAAAGCTGCAGAGCTTCCCGGCTGAGCTTGCCGGCCTGCCAATCCTGGTAAAAGGGATGCTTGAGCAAATTCTTTTCGGCGATCGCGGCATCAATTTTGTTTAGAAGTTCGGTGTTCCGCATGATGGTCCCTCCCGGGTCGGTATAGGGCAAAGGCGCGTCCAAGCGCACTAAGCCACCCAAAGGCACTGCGGGATTGTAGCAGAGTTCGCGAATTTTTGCCGTGCAACCGCCTTCCGCGCCTAGCAACCACCACCTCCGCCTTTATAAACCAATTTCCATTCTCCATTCTGCTGCCGGTATATGGCGTAATCCCATGACTCGTAGTACCCGGAGATAGTAACGATCTCATCCGTCCCGTCGCCATCCATGTCCAGTTGATCGACGAATTTCTCTTGTTGACGGTCTACTCCGTCTTCCGGGTCCTTCGATTGGTGATAAGAAGCAAGAAGGGTCTGAGTCTTCCCCGGCTGAAACTGAATCACGAGAAAAAGGTCGTGGACCTTGGTCTTTTCCTTGACGGATACGCTGCCAATCAGGACTTCCGGGCCTCCTTGCCGCAGCCGAGTGGCCCTCAGGCTCGGAATCTTTAGATTTTCGAGGCTAAAAGCCGCTATTCCATGAGCCTTCAAATAATCGCTCGCCAGTCTGGCAAACTCCGATTTTTGCTCTTCGGAAGCAACATGTCGCCAATTGTCGTGAGTCCGAATTCCTTCGATAGTGGTGATTGCCAGGGCATCAAGTCCATGTGGGGTTGGTTTTGACGCCATTGCGGTGGCCGTCTGACCTTCGCAACCGACCTCGTCCGCCTTCTCAACAGTGATGGAACCAAGTTCACTCCCCCCGAAAAGAAGCGCATAAGTTCTGCCCGGTACAAAATAGATTTTCTCAAAATTGTCCGACGCCGCTTCTCTGTCCTTCCCCTCGGGAAGCAGGTCTGCAAATGTAGTGCCCCTGATCCGAGCGATGGGATCAAGCATGAAAGGCCTGGGCGGTTTACCTTCGTCTGGGCCCCACACGGCGAAGAGGATGCGATCATCTTTGGGGGCTTCAGATTTCTGCGGAACAGGGATAGAGAGGAACGAGGAGACTATTACGAGCGTCGCTGATTTTCCGAGTAGGCTTCGCACTTCGCTGTTCTCCCATAATTTAAGCTGAACTTAGGAAACGGAAGAGTGGAGGCGCTCTATGCCGGCGCCGAGGGCCTGGAGCTTTTCGACGATGCCTTCGTAGCCGCGGTCGATGTGGTAGACGCGGTCGATGAGGGTTTCGCCTTCGGCGACGAGGGCGGCGAGGACCAATCCGGCGCTGGCCCGCAGGTCGGAGGCCTGGACAGTGGTTCCAGAAAGCTTGGCGGGCCCGCGAACTACCGCGCGGCGGCCGTCGATGGAAATGTTGGCGCCCATGCGGATCATTTCGCTGGCGTGCAGGAAGCGGTTTTCGAAAATGGTTTCGGTGATTACCGAGGCGCCTTCGGCCTGTGTGGCCAGCGCCATGTATTGCGCCTGCATGTCGGTGGCGAAGCCGGGATATTCCTCGGTGGTTACATCAGAGCCGACAAGTTTCTTCGCAGCTTGGACACGCAGAGTGGACTCATCCAGTTTTGTTATGCGGACGCCGTCGGTCTCCAGCTTCGCAAGTACGGCGCCCAGGTGAGCCGGATTGCAGTTGGCGATGGTGAGTTCGCCGCCGGTGATCGCTCCGGCAATGAGGAAAGTGCCGGCCTCAATGCGATCGGGGATCACCGCATGGGTTGCGCCATGGAGTTTAGGCACGCCCCGAACGCGCAGTGTGGAAGTTTCATCGCCCTGAATGTCCGCGCCCATCTTGCGCAACAGGTGAATCAGGTCGGTGATTTC
>DATLVJ010000780.1:0-2199 GCA_035577585.1 Candidatus Limnocylindrales bacterium | reverse complement strand
GCTCTCGTTCGCGGAGAGCAGCTTCAGCGCCTCGGCCGCCTCCAGCGAAGCGATCAGATTCACGATTGGGCCCAGCACGCCAACCGTGTCGCAGGTCTCTTCCAGGCCAGGCGCCCCGCCGGTTTCCAGCAAGCACGCCAGACAAGCGGTTTGTTGCGGCCGAATCGTCAGTGTCAGGCCGTAGCTCGCAACCGCGGCCGCATAAATCCAGGGGGTGCCCGCATGGACCGCGAAATCGTTGATCAAAAAACGGGTTTCAAAATTGTCCGTCCCGTCCAAAATCAGCGGAAATCCGGAGAGCAATTCCCCGGCATTCCGGGAATTCAGATCCGCCACAACGCCTTCAATCTTGATTTCCGAATTCAGCGCTCGAAGCTTTCGCTCCGCGGCAACCGCCTTGGGCAGCGCTTCCCGCGCATCCGCTTCGTCGAAAAGAATTTGCCGCTGCAGATTGGAGGGCTCCACAAAATCCCTGTCCAGGATTCGAATATGCCCGACGCCCGCGCGGACCAGCAGATTCGCCACCGCCGCGCCGATGGCCCCGCAGCCCACTATCACCGCGCTAGCCGCGAAGAGGCGCTCCTGGCCCTCAGGCCCAATCCCAGCGAACAACATCTGACGGGAGTACTTCTCGTTAAGCGAAGGAGTCACGTAAAATAGATTCCCAGCACCGCAGGTTCATTTCCTCTTCATCATAGCGCCAAAGTGACCGGGGGAGGCAACGCGCGTGTGCTACGCTTCGTCTGTGTTATAGAACGCATGAAATGCTGCTGGAACAATGGGTTGCGGACGATTCTCCTCCTTGCTCTCACGCCAGGAGGCGCAAGCCTGCACGCCCAGACTAATCCGGTGTCCCAGGCCGCCAAACCCACAGAATCCAAACTGAGCAGCGTCCGCGTTGTTACCGAAGACGGCAAAGCGCTGCCGGCTCAAGTGCAAGTGTTGCCGGTGCAAGTTGGCGAGCCTTTGCAGGCGGACCAAGTGGCCGCAAGCATCCGCATCCTGTATCAAACCGGCAATTACGCGGATTTGCGCGCTGTCGTGTATCCCGATGGCGACGCAGTCCGCTTGGATTTTGTCGCCCACGAAAATCTCTATTTCAATCAAATCCTGATCAACGGCCTTACGCCGCCGCCCACCGAAGCCTCCGCTGTCGCCGCCATGCAGCTTTCCCTCGGACAAACCTATCACGAGCAGGATGTGAAGGACGGTGTGGAACGCCTCCGCGACGCCCTCCGCGAAGAAGGCCTGTATCGCGCCAAAATCGCCGTCGAGGAACGGCCCTTCCCCGAATCCCACCAGCTAGACGTAATCGTGAATCTCGATCCCGGCCCCCGTGTCCGCGCCAAAAAGATCGATTTGATCAACAACACCGAATATCGCGACGCCGAACTCCTCGCCCGTTTCAAGCTCAAGCCCGGAAGCCCTCTGACGATCGCCAAAGTCCAATCCGGCACCGAGCGCATCCGCAAATTCCTCGAGAAAAAAGGCCACCTCAGCGCTCGCGTTTCCGTCCGCAGGGGCGAATTTGATTCAACGAACGACACGATCCCGCTCACGTTGGAAATCACCGAAGGTCCCCTGGTCCGCGTCGCGTTGGTTGGCGCCAAGCTGTCCGGCCGTGATCTGAAGAAAATGATTCCCGTCTATCAGGAAGGTTCCGTCGATGCGGATCTTCTCGAAGAAGGCAGGCGGAATATCCGGGAGCGCATGGAGCGCGAAGGCTATTTTGACGCGAAGGTGGACTACGCCGTGGCGGCGCGTGACGTCGAGGGCGCAAAATCCGGGAAGAAGACTTCCGAGGAGATCATTACTTATACGGTACAACGCGGAGCCCGCCACCAGCTTTCCCGCATCGAATTTAATGGGAACCGTTACTTCAGCACCGACCTCCTGAAGAGCCGGCTCACCATTTCCACCGTCAGCCTGTTCACCCGGCCGCATTTCAGCCGCCGCTTGATGGACGCAGACGCCCTCTCGATGAAGAACCTGTACATTTCGAATGGATTTCTTTCAGCGAGAGTGGACGGGCAAGTGGAGGAAGGGCAAGGGAAAAAAGGTGGAGACTTGATTGTCCACTTCAATATTGAGGAAGGAAAGCAGACACTCGTATCCAGCCTGCAACTGGAGGGCATGCACGCCCTTCCCGAAGAAGAAATTCGCGGGGTTTTGGGATCGTTGCCCGGCCAGCCTTTTTCC
>DATLVJ010000779.1:0-11539 GCA_035577585.1 Candidatus Limnocylindrales bacterium | reverse complement strand
GAGCTACTACGACTCGTTAGCCTCAAGTGCAGCGGTGATATTGGCAAAGACCGAAGCGACGAAATAGCAGACGATTGGCAGAAATGAGCTATTTGGACCAGCCCAAAGAGGGGAATTCTATGCGTTGACGGTATTGGGAGTGGGCAAGTATAATTGTGGTTTGCCTTTAGGCTTTGGAGGACAGATGTACGCCGTTATACAGACCGGGGGGAAGCAATATCGTGTCGCACCGGGCGACACCATCCGCATTGAGCGGGTCAAGGGTGATGTGGGCGAGCAGGTGAAATTCGGGACCGTGCTGGCGGTACACACCGACGATAAGAAGGTCATGGCGGGATCGGATGCGTCGCAGGCCAGCGTCACGGGCAAGATCGTAGAGCAGGGCCGGGCGAAGAAGCTCACCGTTTTGAAGTTCAAGAAGACCAACCAGTACAAGATTCAGCGGGGCCACCGGCAGAATTACACGGCCGTGCAGGTCAGCGAGATCAAGCTGTAAATCATCGAGAGGAATTGAGTCATGGCACATAAGAAGGGCGGCGGCTCGTCCACAAACGGGCGCGATTCACACGGACAGAGGCTGGGCGTCAAGCGGTTCGGCGGGCAGTTGGTGAACGCGGGAACGATCCTGATCCGGCAGCGCGGCACAAGGCATCAACCGGGCGTGAACGTGGCTAAAGGCAAGGACGACACGCTGTTTGCGCTGGTGCGGGGCTACGTGAAGTTTGAGGACAAGGGCAACCGGGGGCGCTTCATCAGCGTGACACCGGCGGCGGCAGAAGCGAAGGCCGCGAACTAAGTCCGAAGGCATGCGAGCGGCCCCGGCGCGAGTCGGGGCCGTTTTGTCTTTATGGGCATAACAAAGCAAGAATTTCTAACACAGAGAACACTGAGTTCGGACAGAGTTCACAGAGAAGAGTAGGACATGTTTGTTGATGAAGCGAAAATTTCGGTGAAAGCGGGAGACGGCGGGAACGGTTGCGTGGCGTTCCGGCGAGAGAAGTATGTGCCGCGGGGCGGACCTTCGGGAGGCGACGGCGGGCGCGGTGGAAGCATTTACCTGGAAGCGAATCCGAACGACAACACGCTGCTGCGTTACCGGTACAACCGGGAGTTCAAGGCGGACCGCGGGCGGCACGGGGAAGGCTCGAACTGCTCGGGCGTTTCGGGCGACGACACGATTCTGAAAGTGCCGGTGGGCACTCTGGTTTTTGATGCGACTGGAAATGTGCTGTTGGCAGATTTGAAAGAGCCGGGGCAGCGTTTGCTGGTGGCGCAAGGCGGGCGCGGCGGACGTGGCAACCAGCATTTTGCGAAGCCGTGGCATCAGGCTCCGCGGGAAAAGGAAGAAGGCGAGCCCGGCGAGGAACGGAATCTGCGGCTGGAGCTGAAGCTGCTGGCGGACGTAGGCCTGGTGGGATTCCCGAACGCGGGGAAGTCCACGCTGATTTCGGTGATCAGCGCGGCGCGGCCGAAGATTGCGAACTATCCATTTACGACGCTGGAGCCGAACCTGGGCGTGGTGAACGCCGATGGTGGAACCGGCGGGCACGGAACAGAACTGGGCCGGACGTTTGTGGTTGCGGATTTGCCGGGATTGATTGAAGGAGCGAGCCAGGGCGCGGGATTGGGCATTCGTTTTTTGCGGCATGTGGAGCGGACGCGGTTGCTGGTCCATTTGATTGATACGAGCGACATGGCGGAGCTAGATCCGGTGAAGGCGTTTGAGATTATCGAAGGCGAGCTGGGGGCGTTCAGCGAGAAATTGCCGGAGAAGCCGATGATTGTGGCAGCGACGAAAGTGGATGCCACGACGGACCGGACGAAGCTGGAGGAATTGCGGAAATTCTGCAAAAAAAAGCGATTGGAGTTTCACGCGATTTCGGCCGCGGCCGGTGAAGGCGTCAAGGAGTTGGTGCGGGGGATCGCGGACGCGCTGGACAAGATTCCGAAGGAAACGCTCGAGGACGAGGATAGGGAATTAGCGGAGGTACGGGAAGTAGAGGAAGTAAATGAGGTAAAGGATTCGGAGGGCGCAGCGGTTGTGGATGACTTGGAAAATGAGGACTGAGTCGGGTTCGGCAATCTCCATTTCGTGAGAGAATTGGGTTGGGGAACATCCGGGAGGCGGATTGACGACTGCGCAGGCGAAAAGTACGGCGGCGAAACACCATCCACGACGGATTGCAATTTTTGGCGGCTCGTTTGACCCCATCCATTCCGGCCACCTGGCTGTAGCCCGGGCGGCAGACCGGCGATTCAATTTCGACGAAGTGCATTTCATTCCCGCCAGCCGCCCTCCGCACAAATTGAAACAGCACCTGGCGCCGTTTCCGCACCGGTTTGCAATGGTGGCGCTGGCGGCGACCGAACATCCGCATTTTGTGCCGTCGCTGGCGGAAGCAGGCGAAGACTTCAGCGGGACGCAGTTGCACTACTCGGTGGATACGGTGCGGTATTTCCGGCATGCATATCACGGCCACGGCGACCGGATTTGTTTCATCATCGGCGCGGACGCGTTTTTGGACATCCCGATGTGGAAGGAATACGAAACGCTGCTGGGCCTCTGCGATTTTGTGATTGCGAACCGGCCGGGCATCCGGCTGGAGGCGCTGCGGCTGGTGATTCCGCCCGACCTGCACGGACGGCGGGACGCGAAACGCGAGAAGGAAGAAGAGAGCGTCGCGCACGGTTCGCCGATTGTGGCGCGGCTGGATAAAACGACGGTGTACCTGCTGGAAAACGTGGCCAGCGAAGTGAGCGCTACCGATATTCGGCGGAAGGCCAGCCGAGGGCAATCGATCCACGGTTTGGTTTCCGCGAGAGTGGAAGAATATATCTTGAAACAGAGGCTGTACCGGTGAAACTCGAAAAACTACCCAAGGGCGTGCGGCTGGCTGTCGAAGCCGCGCAGGAGAAAAAAGCGGGCGCGATTACCGTGCTGGATCTGAGCGGTTTGAGCGCGTTCACGGAATATTTCGTGATCTGCACGGGATACAGCACACCGCAGTTGCAGGCGATCTGCTCCGAGGTGGAGGAAGTGCTGTTCAAAGAGATGAAGCGTTCGCCGGAGCACCGCGAGGGGCGGCGGTCGGCGGAATGGGCGCTGCTGGATTTTGGGGGGTTTATCGTGCACGTATTCGGCGAGCAGGCGCGGCGTTTTTATGATTTGGAGAGATTGTGGCGGCAGGCGCCGTCGCTGGTATTGCCGGACGAGCCGGAAACCCACCGTCGCAGCGAGCTTTCGGAAAAAGCAGGTTAGGCGGAATTTCCCAAAGGCTCGGGGGTTTCTTCAAGGGGCACCAGCCAAAAACCTGTCATTCTGAGCCTATCCGATGGGGTCCGGTTTTTGGACTCCGGTGGAACCCACTTGGTAACTGCAGAAACCGGACTCCACAAACCGGAGATGGGCGAAGAACCTCAACGTTGACATCAAGCACAAATTTTAAGTTGAGGTCCTTCGGCCCGCAAACAGCGCGGACCTCAGGATGACAATTTTTTACGTGAGGTAAACTCGCGGGATGAAGATTTGCCTGTTGATGATGGGGAAGACGCGGCGGCCGGAAATGAATTCGGCGCTTGGCGATTATGTGAACCGCATTTCGAGGTCTTGTCCCATCGAGATATGCGAAGTGCGGGATTCGGCTGCGGCGCTGAAGCGGTTGGATGTGAATCGGGCGGCGGTTTCGGTGCTGCTGGATGCGGGCGGCAAGGTGCATGACTCCGATGCGTTCGCGAAATGGCTGGGTGAGCAGCGGGACAGGGGCATCCGAGAGGTAATTTTCGTTTGCGGCGACGCGGATGGGTTTCCCGACGGTCTAAGGGAGCGCGTGAAGCAGAAACTTTCGCTGAGCGCGATGACGTATTCGCATGAACTGGCGCGAGTGATGCTGGCGGAGCAGATTTACCGGGCGTTTGCGATTTTGTCGGGGAGCCCGTACCCGAAGTAGTTTCCGAGCTGTATTGGTGTGATTGCCCATGCGAGCAGGTGCGTTTTGCGGCGTTCCGTGAAATGATGGCGGCGGTAAATCCTATGGCCCTACGCATTGCGGCGGATAAAGACCAGCCCTCGGTGGCGATTGAAATTCCCATTGAAAAGCCGCTGCCGGACTACGATCTGGAGCAGGTCGAGCAGCCGACGCCGCGGGACATTGACGCGCTGCTCGTATCGCAGGGATTTCGCGACCTGGTGGACGACGCGCGCGGCGTCCTGACGGAGTTGATGTGCAATCCGCCGCCGCTGCCGAACACCACACATCTGGTGGACCTGGGGCTGTCCCACGTTCCTGATTTTGAGATTACCCAACTGACGGGAGCGATTTGCCCCGCGGATGATGGAGTGTACAGGCCGGGTTTGTGGATCGTGTTGAAAGACAGAAAATCACCAGCGAAACAGACACTGGGCGAAGTGGCGATGGAGCACGCAAGAATTGTCGCGCACGAACTGGTCCGGCGCCTCGGGATGCAGTAGCACTCTCTTCCAATTTCCGTTTCCTTCGCGGGTTGCTGACGGCGCAACTTGACGTTTCTGCGGCAACTCCGCAGACTGGAATTATCCACACGAAATGGCGCGCGTGACGAGGAATTGGAATCATGCCGGAAGGTAAAGGACTGCTGATTGTTTATACCGGGCCGGGCAAGGGCAAGACGACCTGCGCTTTGGGCACGGCGTTTCGCGCGGTGGGGCAGGGGTTGCGCGTGCTGATGGTGCAGTTTATCAAAGGGTCGTGGCACTACGGGGAGCTGGATGCCGCGGAAATGCTGGGCAAAGACAAGTTTGAAATCCGGCCGATGGGGCGCGGATTCGTGAAAATCGGCGGCGCGGAAACGGATCCGGAAGACATTCGAATGGCGGAAGAGTGCTGGGAGTCTGGGCGCGCGGCGATTTACAGCGGAACGTACGATCTGGTGGTGCTGGACGAGATTAATTACACGATCAGCTACAAAATGCTGGACGCGGAGAAAGTGGTGGCGGCGCTCACCGGCCGGCCGGAGCAGGTGCACGTGATCTGCACGGGGCGAAACGCGCATCCGAAGCTGGTGGAAGCCGCGGACCTGGTGACGGAAATGAAGGAAGTGAAACACCCGTACACGAAGGGTATACTGGCGCAGCGGGGGATTGATTACTGAGGGGAAGCCAAGGTTGAACCTGGCACCTTGCAGCGGGATATCAGTAATCAGCGATCAGTAATCAGGAAGCAAGAAAGAAACTGGGAACTTAGAACTAAGGACTGATAACTTCGCCATGTCGTGGTTCAAGCGGGATAAAAAAGCGATCGACCAGGTGACGCCGCCGGAAGAGCGGCGGGTGCGCACGGAAGGGCTGTGGATGAAGTGCGAGTCCTGCCGCGCGATCGTTTTCCGGAAGGACCTGGAAGAGAATCTGTTTGTCTGCCCGAAATGCCAGTTTCATTTCCGGGTGAACGCGAAAAAACGGCTGGAGCTGCTGTTTGACGGGAAGTGGACCGAGCACGACGCGGGAATGGTTTCGACCGATCCGCTGAAATTCGTGGACACCAAGCCTTACTCCAAGCGGATTAAAGAGGCGCAGAAGAAGCTGGGGATGAACGACGCGGTGATTACCGCCGAAGGAAAGCTGAACGGCAAGCCGGTGATCTGCTGCGCGATGGAATTTGGGTTTATCGGCGGGTCGATGGGCGCGGTGGTCGGCGAAAAAGTGACCCGGGCGATTGAGATGTCGATGGAGACGCGTCAACCGCTAATCGTCGTGTCGTGCTCTGGCGGCGCGCGCATGATGGAAGGAACGATCAGCCTGATGCAGCTGGCGAAAGTGTCGGCGGCGTTGGCGAGGCTGGACGAGGAGAAGTTACCGTACATTTCGGTGCTGACGGATCCGACGACCGGCGGCGTGACGGCGAGTTTCGCGATGCTGGGCGATTTGAACATAGCGGAGCCCGGAGCGCTGATCGGTTTCGCGGGGCCGCGCGTGATCGAGCAGACCATCCGGCAAAAGCTGCCCGAGGGCTTTCAACGCTCGGAATTTCTGCTGGAGCACGGATTCCTGGACGCCGTGGTGCACCGCAAGGACATGAAGGGCTTCATCTCCAGCGCGCTGGACCTGCTGACCTCCTGAAATGAATTACGAAAGCGCGGTTCGCTATTTACTTTCTTTGGGCCGCGAACTGGCGGCGCCTACGCAAGCGGCCGCGGCAAAATTCAATCTGGAAAACATAACCATTTTGCTGGAGCGCCTGGGGCGGCCAGACCGGGCGTACCCGTGCGTGCACATTGCGGGAACGAACGGAAAGGGATCGACGGCGGCGTTCCTCGAGAAAATTTTGCGCGATGCGGGCTTTCGCACCGGGCTGAATACTTCGCCGCATCTCGAGCGGATCAACGAGCGTATCCGCATTTCGGGGAAAGAGATTGGCGATGCGCGATTCGCGGAGATATTCACGCGCATCCATGCGGTGATTGAGGAGTTGCTGGCCGAGGGGAAGCTGCGGGCGCATCCGACCTACTTTGAATGCGTGACTGCGCTGGCGTTTGAGGCCTTTGCGCGCGAACGGGTGGATTTCGCGGTGATTGAAGTGGGGCTGGGCGGTCGGCTGGACGCGACGAACGTGGTGACGCCCCTTGTGTCCATCATTACCCGCATCGATTTCGATCACGAAAACTATTTGAGGCATTCGCTGCGGGAGATTGCCGGTGAGAAGGCGGGGATTTTGAAGGCTCGGGTGCCGGCGGTGTTCGCGGCCCAATTGCCGGAAGCGCACCGGGTGTTGCAGGAGAAGGCGACGGAGTTGCGCTGCCCGTTCGTGGAAACGGGCGAATTGTTTCGCACAGAGAATGAAGTTCTTAAGCACGGTTGTGTGAGCGCAACGGCGGTGGAGGATTCGAGCGGGAAAACATTTTCGCTGTCCCCTCGACTCGCCGGGCGCTTTCAATTGCAGAATGCGTTGAACGCCGTTGCAGCCGCGAGAATTCTGCAAAATCGGAACTATCGCATCACTGATGAAAATATCGTAAGCGGCATCGCCACGGCGGAATGGCCCGGACGATTGGAACGGCTGCAGACGCGGCCCGACGTTTATCTGGATGGCGCGCACAATCCAGGCGCCGCGCGGGAGTTGGCGCGATTTTTGGAAGAGAATTTTGCCGGGCGCAAGGTGTACCTGATTTTTGGGGCCATGCGCGACAAAGCCGTGGACGAAGTAACCGGCATGCTTTTTCCGCATGCGCACGAAGTGATTTTCACGCAACCGGGAACCCCGCGAGCGGTCAGTGCCAAGCAACTGGCGGAAATGGCGAGCGACCACGCGAAGAAATCTGTCGTGATTGAGGATGCGGAGCAGGCGCTGGAATCCGCACTGGCCAAGGCTGGGCCGGAGGACGCCATTTTCATCACCGGGTCGCTGTACCTGGTGGGAGAATTGCGGCACGTGTGGAATTCGCGCGGAAAAGTCGCATCGCGGTAGAAAAGACCGTAGAATGGGGCTTCTTTCGGGTTGTAGCCGGCCGCGCGGCCGGCGTTCTGTTTTGTAGGAGCGGAAAAATAGAAGGTCGAAGAATGGCGGCATGAAGAAAAAAAAGAGTTCCTCTGCGGCAAAATCGAAAGAAGCGTTGGTGGGAATTATCATGGGCTCCACGTCCGATTGGGAGACCATGGAGCACGCCGCGGACACGCTGCGGGAGATTGGCGTCCCGTTCGAAACGCGCGTTGTCTCGGCTCACCGCACTCCGGACCTGCTTTTCGAATACGCCGCGAGCGCGGAGAAGCGCGGAATCGAAGTGATCATTGCAGGCGCGGGCGGCGCGGCGCATCTGCCGGGAATGGCCGCTTCGAAGACGGTGCTGCCGGTGCTGGGGGTGCCGGTGGAGTCGAAGGCGCTGAAGGGACTCGATTCGCTGCTTTCGATTGCGCAGATGCCGGGAGGAATTCCCGTGGGAACGCTGGCGATTGGAAAGGCGGGCGCGATCAACGCGGCGCTGCTGGCCTCGGCAATTTTAGGCGGCAAACACAGGACGATTCGCGAATCGCTGCGTGCGTTTCGAATCGCCCAGACAAAGAAAGTTCTTTCTCAACCGGATCCCGCAGCGGCGGCGCGGAATGCGCTGAATGCCGTGCACGCGCAACTTTCCCGAAAGAAAAAGAAATGACCATCGGCATTCTTGGCGGAGGACAACTCGGCTACATGCTGGCGCTGGCCGGTTATCCGCTGGGGCTGCATTTCCGGTTTCTGGATCCTTCGCCGGAAGCGCCGGTGGGCCGCATCGCCAATCGTGTTACCGCGGATTTCAACGATGAGCCGGCGCTGGAAAAGTTTTCACACGGGCTGCAAGTGGTGACCTACGAATTTGAAAATGTTCCGGTGGCGGCGGCGAAATTTCTGGGAAAACGGGTGCCGGTGTATCCGGCGGCGGCGGCGCTTGAAGAGGCGCAAGACCGGCTGAGGGAAAAGCGGTTGTTTCGCCGGCTGGAGATCCCAACTACGGAATTCGCGGAAATAGCAAAGCGGGAAGAGCTGGGTGCTGCGGTGAAGCAGGTTGGATTGCCGGCGATGCTGAAAACCTGCCGCATGGGCTACGACGGAAAAGGCCAATGGTTGCTGCGAACGGCGGAGGACGTGGAGAAAGCGCGGCCGGAGTTGCCGGAGGTTCCGCTGATTTTGGAAAAATTCGTGCCGTTCGCGCGGGAACTTTCGATTCTCGGCGTGCGCGGACGCGGCGGAGAGGTCGCGTTTTATCCGTTGATTGAGAATCACCATCGCGGGGGGATTTTACGATTGTCGCTGGCCCCTGCGCCGAATCTGGCGGCGAGCCTGCAGCAGGAAGCGGAGCGCGCGGCGCGCAGGGTGCTGGAGTCACTCGACTACGTGGGTGTGTTGTGCATCGAATTTTTTGAAATGGACGGGCGGCTGCTGGCGAACGAGATGGCGCCGCGGGTTCACAATTCCGGCCACTGGACGATTGAAGGCGCCGTGACCAGCCAGTTTGAAAATCATCTGCGCGCGATTTTGGGGATGCCGCTGGGTTCGACGGCCGCCGTGGGCGTTTCCGCGATGATCAATTTAATCGGTGAGATTCCGGAAAGCGCGGAGGTGCTGAACGTTTCGAACGCGCACCTGCATCTTTACGGGAAAGAACCGCGCGCGGGGCGCAAGCTTGGGCACGTTACCCTGCGGGCGGATCAGTTCGATAAGTTGCAGCAGCGGATGGGCGCGCTTCCGGGATTTTTTCGCCGGCCGGAGTTTTGTTTGGAAGAGGTGTTGCCAGAACGGATGGCGAAGCGGGCGTAACCTGCAAGATCCCTTCCACAACGGAACCGCGGCAACCTCCCTAAGTGCAACGTGAAATTTGTCGAACTCTGGATCTGGGTTCGCGAGTCCTGATTACACTTGCAGGACGTCACCGTCGCGGGCGACGAGTTCGTAGAGCACTGGGTTGACGAAGAAACCGAGGAGCAGGCGGGAGAGAAGTCCCGCGACGACAACGATAGCGAAGGGCTTTTGCGTGTCGCTGCCAACGCCGGTGGACATGGCGGCGGGGAGAAGGCCGAGGCAGGCGACGAGCGCGGTCATCATGATCGGGCGCAAGCGAAGCAGTGAAGCTTCCAGCGTGGCTTCGCGAACATTTTTGCCTTCCAGGCGCAGCTTGTTGATGTAGCTGACCAGAATCACCGCGGTTTCCACGGAGACGCCGAGAAGCGCGAGCAGCCCCAGGGCGCTCGAAACGCTGAGAGGAGTATGCGTCAACTTCAGCGCGATCAACGCACCGACCGGTTCGGTGAGGATCACCCCAAGGGCGATAGTTATAGGAAATTTGAAGTTGCCGTAGAGCGCGAACAGGATCAAAAAGATCAGGAAGATCGCCAGCGGGCCAATGATGTAGAGCTGTGCCTTGGCATCCAGCAATTCGCTGTATTCGCCGCCCCAGTCGAGGCGGTAGCCTTCCGGAAGATTCACTTTCCTGGCGATGGCTTGCTGGCCGGATTTGACGATGCCTTCGAGGTTCCGCCCTTCGATCGAAAACTGAATGCCGATATAGCGCGAATTGTTTTCACGATAGATAAAGGATGCGCCGGTAGACTCCTTGAGCGTGGCGAGTTCGGAAAGCGGAATCTGCTGGCCGGCCGGGGCGGGAACGAGCAGGTTGCCGATTTCACGCGCGTCGGAGCGGAACTTAGGGTCCATGCGCACGACCAGGTCGAATAATTTTTCGCCCTGAATTACCTGGGTGGCGGCCTGGCCGCCGATCGCGGCCTGTACAACTCCTTCGACGTCGGCGACGTTGATGCCGTAACGCGCGATTTTGGCTCGGTCCGCCTCGATCAGCAGGCTGGGCTGGCCGAGTTCGCGCACCACGGTCAATTGCGTAAAGCCGGAAGTCTTCTCAAGAACATTCTTGATCTCGACAGCTTTTTTCTCGAGAACGTCGAGGTCGGGCCCGAAGATTTTCACCGCCAGAGCGCTCTTGAGGCCGGTGAGGGCTTCGTCCACCGCATCTTCGGCGGGTTGCGTGAAATTGAAGATCACGCCGGGATAGGCGTCGAGCTTTTTCACCAGGTCCGCGACCAATTGTTCCTTTGTGTGGATCGAGGATTGCGACCACGACTTGTCGTTGTAGGGCTTCAGGCCGACGTAAAATTCGCAGTTGAAGAAACCCGTGGGATCGGTGCCGTCGTCGGGACGTCCGAGTTCGGAACCCGTGACCGTGACCATCGGATACTTGATGAGCAGGTCGCGGACTTGCGGAGCGAATTTCGCGGCTTCCTCGAACGAAATCGTGTACGGCATCGTGGCGCGAACCCAGACGGCGCCTTCGTCGAGATGGGGAAGGAATTCGCCGCCGATGAGCGGAACGAGCAGCAGCGTGGCGCAAAAAATCGCCACCGCCACGATGATCGTCACCGCGGGGTGGTTGAGGCACCATTGCAGACGGCCGGTGTACTGATCGCGGATCCAGTTGTACACGGGGTTCTGCTTTTCTTTCACGCCGTTCTTAAACCAGTAGGAAGCGAGCACGGGAACAACGGTCAGCGTAAGAATAAGCGCGCAGATGAGCGCAAAGCCCATGGTGTCCGCCATTGGATGGAATAATTTTCCGGCGGGGCCGGTGAGCGCATAAATCGGCAGGTACCCCGCGATGATGACGGCGACGGAATAGAAAATCGGGCGGTCGACGTCGCGCGCGGCGGCCAGGATAACGTCCGTCAATTTGTAGTCGGTGCCGTGGCGCAGGCCGAGTTCGCGATAGATGTTCTCAACCATGACGATGGTGCCGTCAATGATGATGCCGAAATCGATGGCGCCGATGGAGAGGAGATTGGCGGCTTCGCCGGTCAGATTAAGAAAGATGAAGGCGAACAGCAGAGCCAGCGGAATCGTCAGCGCCGTAATAATGGCGGCGCGGAAACTCACCAGGAAAAAGATCAGTACGATCAACACGAGGACCATCCCGCGAAGCAGATTGCCTTCGACGGTGTCGGTGGTGATGCGGACAAGGTCGCTGCGGTCGTAGTAGGGACGCACCTTCACGTCCGGAGGCAGGAGCGTTTTGTTGATCTCATCGGTCTTTTTCT
>DATLVJ010000778.1:0-9451 GCA_035577585.1 Candidatus Limnocylindrales bacterium | reverse complement strand
CCTGTTCGTGGATTCCTCGAACCCCAACCTGGCTCGTGCCACTTCCAACTTCGATGTACGCCACGCGTTTACGCTCAGCTACGTTTACGCGTTTCCGTTTTTCAAGTCTGCCGGACCCGCGCACACACTCCTCGGAGGCTGGCAAATTTCCGGCATCACGACCGCCCTCTCCGGCTCACCCTTTACAGTTGCGAACGGCACCGCCTTCAGCGACAACGCGGGTGTGGCCAATGGCGTCAGCGGCGGCACCCTCTCGTCCTTCCCGCTCATCGTCGGCAATGCAAACACCGTTACCCAGGCGCAGCGGGATGAAGTCGCCTCGCAAAGCGTCTTCGGCGTGCTTAATTACAATCCCGCCGCTTTCAGTCTTCCGACCGGCCTCACCTTCGGCACGGTATCCCGCAACAACCTCACGCTCCCGGGCCGCCTCAACTTTGACTTCGGCTTGTTCAAGCGCTTCGCCTTTAAGGAACGCTACGCCTTCGAATTCCGCTGGGAAAACTTCAACGTCTTCAACCACACCCAGTTGAGTGCCATCAGTGGAAATATCAATGCGTCCGGTGCCGGTGCGACCACCACCATGAGCTGTGTCGGAGGGCCAAACAACAGTGGCGGGGATCCCTCCTGCGCCTCCACGGGCTTTCTGGTTCTCGATCATGCCCATTCACCGCGCATCATGCAGTTTGGATTGCGCTTCCAGTTCTAGCCACATCTCAATTGCTATGAAAGAGCCCCGCCGTAAGGTGGGGCTTTTTGTTTAGCACACCTTTATGCCTGTACCTCGTCTAACCCCGGCAAGAGGGTGTGCTCATGAAATCGCTTCTCGCATCCGCCGTTCTTTGCCTTCTCCCTGCGGCTGCCGTGCCTGCGGATTCATCTTCCTTCCGTGGGGGCTCCGAACATCCCGGCGTCTACGACGCTCCGCCGCTCGCCAAGTTCACCCAGCTCAAATGGAAATTCACGACGCCAGGCAAAGTTTTCTCTTCTCCCGCGGTGGCTGGCAACACGATCTTCTTCGGTAGCACCGACCACTTCCTCTACGCGTTTGATCTCGTCAGCGGAAAACAAAATTGGAAATTCGAAACCGGCAGCGGCATCACTTCCTCCCCCGCAGCGGCTGACGGCGCCGTCTTTTTCACCAGCTATGACGGGAAGTTCTACGCTCTTGACGCCGCCACCGGCAAACTCCGCTGGAAATTTCAGACTGCCGGCGAACACCGCTTCACCGCCAGACACATCCATGGTTCCCAACCCGCCGCGGAAAGCATGCCCGACCCCTATGATGTATTCCTTTCTTCCCCGCTGGTGTGGCAAGGCACCGTCTATTTCGGCAGCGGCGATGGCAACGTCTACGCTCTCTACGCCGCCACTGGCGCCCTTCACTGGAAATTCCAGACCGGCGACGTCGTTCACGCTTCACCCGTAATTGCCAACGGCACCCTCTTTATCGGCAGTTGGGATTCCTGGTTTTACGCGCTCGACGCAGCCACCGGCCAGCAGAAGTGGCGTTTTAAGACCGGCGAAGACCACGACATTTACAATCAGGTCGGCATCCAATCCTCCGCCTCTGTCGCAGGCGGCATCGTCTACTTCGGCTGCCGGGATTCCAATTTCTACGCCCTCGACGCTGCCACCGGGGAAAAGAAATGGGCCTTCAACAATAAAGGTTCCTGGGTGATCTCTTCTCCGTCCGTTAAGGACGGCAAAGTGTACTTCGCCACTTCCGACACCAGCCTCGTCTACGCCCTCGACGCCAAAACCGGCTCCACCGTCTTCTCCCTGAAATTCCTGGGCTGGCCGTTTTTCTCCTCGCCCACCATCGCCGGCAACATGCTATACATCGGCTCGCACTCGGGAAAGTTGATCACCATCGATCTGGCTACGCAAAAGCCTTCTTGGGAATTCGCCACCGACGGGCAGCGCAAAAACGGCGCCACCTACACCAAGCCAGACGGCAGTCCCAATTATGAGGCTGCTTACGCCAGCGACTTTTACGATGACATCGTCGTCGGCGTTCAGCGCCTGATGACCGTCGGAGGCATCTACGCCTCCCCCGTGCTCTCCGGCGGCGTCCTCTACATCGCCAGCACCGACGGCTCGGTTTACGCCCTCATTTAGGCCCGGCCTTCATGCGCCGCGGCACTCGCAACTTTGATCTTTTTCGTTCCCCCTCGCTCGCCTATAATTCACACTCAACTACGGAACGTATTCGATTGCCCGAACCAGCCCTCAGCCCGGAACGCTACGCTCTCGCCGTCATTACCGACGACGACCAGCTCTTCCCTGAAGTCCGCAGGCAACTCGGTGCGCAGTTCCGGACCACTCTGGCCTCCAGCGAGGATGAAATCAAATCCGCCTTGGAACTCCCCGACCTTCACGCCATCCTTTTCAATCTCGATTGCATTGGCGACGGTCCGGCCGATGGCCTCGACGTGCTCGCCGAAATGCGCAAGATCCGCGACGACGTCGTCATCGTCGCCTTCACCCAGACCAACAGCCGCACTATTCCTCTCAAAGCCAGCCAGGCCGGCGCCGACGAATTCTTCCTTCATCCTTTGAATTATGCCGAGTTGCAGATCGTCCTCTCCCGGGCCATCGAAAAGCGCGCCCTCGAACTCGAGGGCCGCCGGCTGCTCCAGCAAGTCGAAAACAAAGCCGCGTTTCACGGCCTGGTCGGCGGCAGCTCCGCGATGCAAAAGGTTTATCAAGCCGTCGAAGCGGTCGCCGGCACCGGTGCTTCCGTCGTTCTCCGCGGCGAAAGCGGCGTCGGCAAGGAGCTGGTCGCCCAGGCCATCGTGCAATGCGGCGACCGCGCCGATCATCCCTTCGTCTGCCTGAACTGCTCCGCGCTCCCTGAAACTCTGATGGAGTCGGAACTCTTCGGGTACGAAAAGGGCGCGTTCACCGGCGCCGATTCCGCGAAACCCGGCATGGTCGAGTCGGCGCACAACGGCACGCTCTTTCTGGACGAAATCACCACCCTGAATCCCAACCTGCAAAGCAAGCTTTTGCGAGTCCTCCAGGAACGCGCCGTGCAGCGCCTTGGCAGCCGCACCACCCGCAAAATTGATTTCCGCCTGATCACCGCCACCAACGAAGATCTTGAAGACTCCGTGCGCAAGGGCCGTTTCCGTGAAGACCTCTACTTCCGCATCAACGTGGTCCCCATCATCATCCCGCCGCTTCGCGAGCGCGATGGCGACATTCCACTTCTCGTCGACCATTTCCTTCGCATCTATAGCGCCGCCGCCAAAAAGCCCATCAAGACCATGCAACCCGAAGTTCTGGAAATCCTCGAAGACTACACCTGGCCCGGCAACGTTCGCGAACTCGAAAATGTGATCCAGCGGCTGGTAGTAATGGTTCCCGGCCACGTCATCACTCCGGAACACTTGCCGCAGCACCTGCTCCATCACAGCGCCAGCGGCCAGGAGGCCATCCTGATTCCCGAACAGGGTGTGGATTTCGATGCCGAAATGGAAAAGATTGAGATCGCGTACCTGAATGCCGCCCTGCGCCGCACCGGCGGAAAGAAATCCGCCGCCGCGCAGCTTCTTCAGGTGGATCCGCAGCGCATGAAGTACCTCTGCCGCAAGCACCACCTCGACTGACCCCCGGGAACGCCAGTTCCCGCCGGTGGCATTCTTCGGCCTGCCTCAAGTCTCTGGCCGGAGAGGCGCGAAATGGTTAATTTTTAACCCATGAACGGTGAATTTTTGACCATTGGGGAAATTTCTCACCCGGCATGGGGTCCCTCCCGCCGCCGGCACTGCCCTAACTTCTTTCTTTTCTGTGCTAACTCGATCTCGCCCGGCCACCTGCCACTTTGGCCCACCACCTGCACTATTGGTCAGTGTCTGCGGGACAAATTAAAAATTTAAGGAGCTACCCAGCCATGTCTATCGAAAAGAAAAGCTTAATCAGCACCCTCAAGACCACCAAGAAAGCCAATGTTGCCAGCACCGCCCCGGTCGCCCCCGAAGCATCCCACATCGTCAGCAAGCGTCAATCGAAGATGGTCGTTTCCAAGCGCCAGAGCAAGATGGTTGTCTCCAAGCGCCAGTCCAAGAGGGCCACGAAGCGCCAGAGCCTGCGGGCCGGACGCGCCTAATCGCTCTTTACCGAAAATTTCGATCACCGGGAAAAAGGCTGCCAAGTGGCAGCCTTTTTCTTTTCACCACAGCTTGCGTCCCCAGAAGTTCTTGATTCCCTCCAGTGCCATTCCTCCCAAACTTCGGCGGCCTGCATACACCCTCGCCACCCCAGCCATGCCAGGTTTCAACCTCTGCTCCGGATTCGGGACAATGATGTCCACGAAGAAGAATTGCCTCGGCCGTGAGGAACTCGAATCATCCTCTCCCCTCTGCTCTTCCAATTGAGGAACTTTCACCGGGCGGGCAGATACCAGGCTTACTTCTCCCGCACTTCGCCGAATCGCACCTTCAAATTGCAATCTGGCCTCTTCCCCGGGGCGAATCTTGTACAGTTCATACTCCGAAACGTAGATCCTTGCCCGCATCTGGGCCAGATCGGCAATCTCCAGAAACTCGGTCCCGGCTTTCAGGTAGGCTCCCAATTGATCTTGAATTTTCGGGGTCGTCACCGTGCCCGAAATCGGCGCCCTCAATTCCAGGGCGGCGTTCATCTCAGACAATTGCTCATACTGCCGTGTCGACTGCTCGCGTTCCATCAGCGCGTTTCCAAAACCCTGATAATTCCGCGCAGCTTCCTTGGCTTGCGCCGAAGCGAGCAGGAGCCGGGTCCCTGCGTCATTGAGCCTCGACTCGAGAGGCAGGCTTTTCAGCGTCGCCAACGCCGCGCCCCGTGAAATCACATCTCCCTCTTGCACATAGATTCTGGAGATCGTTCCAGGCATGTAGGCGCGCACCACTGCCAGGTTCGCGGGCTCCAGTACAAACTTTCCGGTCACCGACTCTTTCCAGACGGGAATCGCCAGCAGAATTGCAATGATGCCCGCGGCCACGGCTGTATGTTTCGGCGTAAACCACGCCAGCAGGATGTCTTTCTTGTCCAGGTAGAGAAATTTCATAAAGTTCCCCAGTAATCGGATACGGGACCGAAAAATCACGAACGCAACGCCGATTTCCGGAATAAAACCCCATTCCGGGCTGAAATTCCGCACAAAATTACCCGCGAAATGCGCCACAACATAAAGCACGCTGTAGCTGTAGGCGCCGGAGGCCAACGCGTACACCACAAATCCCAACCTCCGGCGTTTCGGGATATAGGGCACTTCAGCGGGCAACCTCCAGATGTGTTTTCTGACCCAGGCGGAGGTGTAGGCCGTGGAGTCCTCTTTCAGGTCCTGAATCCCCACCAGGTCGCACAACATGTAATACCCGTCCAGCTTGATCAAGGGATTCCAGTTGAGCACCAGCGCCAGGATCCCGGTCATCATCATGATGAAATGAGCGCCGCTGTGCGCCAATGTTTCCGGCGGAGTGCCCCACCAGATCGGTGTGGCAATGGAACACAAAAGCATCTCCGACCAGACTCCGGCAAAGGAAATGATCAGCCGCTGGTAATGTGTGCCGTGAACGAATCCTTCGGTCGTATCGGTGTAAAACGCCGGCATAAGGTAGACCAGCGCAAATCCCATTGCCGGCACTCGACCGCCGTAATGCTTGCAGGCATGCGCGTGCGCAAACTCGTGAACTCCCACCACGAACATTCCCAGGGAGTAGAGCGCCACGACGTCGATCCACGTCTTGTTCGCAAAGCTGTAAAATTCCACCGTGTCCCGCTGGATCTCCGGCCAGTGAGCGACGGTGATTCCCACGCTGATGAGCACCGAAATCACGCTGACGATCGTGAACCAAGGCGTGTAAATGAATCGCGTCTTGTTGTGTACCCAGGTCACGACGCGGTCCGGATTGAAGGCCGGAAAATCCACATCCGAAAGGTCCGCCCAAATGCTCTTTTTCTGTTGCAGTTTTTTTCGCCGTTCCTCGCGGCTTAATTGCATCAGCTTGATGTTTTTTTCCTGCGGCGTCTTGTACCAGAAATCGCTCGATTCCAGGCTCGCCGCGAATTCCCGAACCGTTTCCACGTCGTACTGAATCCCGCTCTGTTGCGAGTACAACTCCGCGATCTCTTCGTAGCTTCGCCGTCCGTTAAACAGTTGGGTCAGCTCCCACTCACCTTTTTCAAACGTGTACATCCCTCCGATGCTGGGAACGTAAATCCGCACCACCGGCTTGCCGCCCTCGATATGCTCCCGGAACGTCGTTCCAGGGTCCAGCCGCGGATAGTTCTCCGCAAGCTTCCGCGCCGGAATATCCGGCAGGGCCACTTCCAGTGCGCGCGTCAGGTTCATGGATTTGGTTTAGTGAATATTTCCCAGGTGGGCCAGGGCCGTCATACCGGGCCGCAGCGATCCGCGATCGCCCGTCAACTCCACCAGCACTTCAAAGGTCCCACTCGAAGGATCTACTACCGGGCTCACTTGCTTCACCCTCGCCGGATGCTTCTCCGCCGTCGCATCCACACTGGAGACTTCCACCGGTTGCCCGTTCTTGATTTTCCCGAAAAACTTCTCTGGGAGCGTGAATCGCATCAGCAGCGGCGCCTCCGCTGTCACCCAGAATAGCCGCTCACCTTTCGTCACGTTCTGCCCTTCGCGCACATACCGCCGCGCGATCAATCCGCTAAACGGCGCGGTCAACTTGGTCTTTTCCATCTCAATTTCCAGCGAATGTTCTTCTTCTTTTGCGGTGTTCAAAGTTTCCTTCACCCGCAAAATGTCCCACTGGTCGGATTCCGCCTTGTATTTCGCGTGCTCCAGTTGCTCTTGCGAAGTCAGCCCCAGCGCAAATAGATTCTTCTGCCGCCCGTAATCGGCCTTCAATACCTCCGCCTCCGCTTCCCAGTTCTTCAGGTCCGCCTCTACGCTCCTGGTTTTCGCACGCGCTGCCGCCAGGTTGGCCTGAATTTGCCGTCCGTCCAACTCCGCGAGCAAGGTTCCCGCTTTCACACGCGCTGGTGCGTCGGCATAAATCTTCAGGATCAGGCCGTCGCGCTGCGCTGTCAGTTCCACTTCGTGTTCAACGATGATCGGCCCGGAAACGGAGAGCCCCGCATCCACCGGCTCGCCCGGTTTGGTGGTGGGAGGCTTCGCCGGTGCCGGCGTCGCTGCTGGCGCCGCGGCATTCGTCACGCCACTCGCCGGCGCTTTTTCGTCGCCGCACCCCAACGCCAGGAACGCTGCCCCCAGGCCGATCAACATCCACTCTTTTCGCATGACTTCTCCGTGCTCCTACCAGCCCAGCCAATACCAGATCTTCCCGTACATCCACAAAAACGGCCGCCTGAAAAATACGTATCCCGAAGGCGACCAGCCGACCCGCACCTTCCCGCGGCCTTCCATTCCCGCCCGAATCACGCCTTGCTCGTTCGGCACCGCCACCCTGGCGTAAAAAACCGTGCCGTCGTGCTGCATTGTCCCCTTCGGACTCACTACGGCTACCTGTCCGTGAAACGTTCTTGTCGGAAAGCTGTTCAATTTGACGACCGCGCTCTGCCCAGCCTTCAGCAGCCCCGCATCCGTGTCGTCCACCGCCACGTCTATCACTGCCTGTGACGCATCCACGACTTCGGCAAACGAATCTCCCGGCTCCAGCTTTCGCCCGGCAAACTCTTCCACGTGCGGCGTGGCCACCACTCCCTCAATCGGCGAACGCAGTTCCGTCCGCTCTACCATTTGCTTCGCCCGCTCCAGTTCCGCTTTCCAGTAATCCGCCTGCACCCGGCGCACCCCGGCTTGCGTCCCGTCATTCGCCGCCAGCGCCTTGTTCATCTCCAGCATCGCCGTTTCGTACTTCGACTGTGCCGCCGCCAGCGCCGACCGGAAATTCCACGACTCCATTTCCGCCAGCTTCTGCCCGGGCTGCACGTGTTCCCCTTCGCGCACAAAAACTTTTCCGATCACGCCCTCGACTTCCGGCTGCACCAGTGCCCGTTTACCAGGTGCCACCACCGCGTCGCCATCCACCCGCAGCGGCAGCGGGCACGCCACCAGAAACAGCAAGCCGATGCCCGCCAGCGTCAGGATCGCCGCCCGCTTCCGCTTCTGCATGGCCATGAACTTCCGCTTCCTGACCAGCACCGGTTCCAGCATGGAAATGAACGGCACTTCCTTGTACATCTGCGCGTTCCGCAGCGCCACCGTAGCCTGCCCCGCCAGCACCTCCACGATTTCCAGGTGCGCCGGTCCCAGAAAATCCGGGTCGCTGCTTTCCATCGCCAGCAGCCCTACGCGCCCCGTATCATCATTCAGTGGGCGGGCATAAAATCCCCGCATCCCGGATTCCTCAAAATACTTCCTGAACTTCGCTTTCGTCTCCTCGCGCTCCGCCTCAATCTCTTCTCCGTGCTGCTGCACGTGGATCACTTCTTCCGAGAGCGACGCCCATTGCAGGATTTCATTCAGCGGCGCGATATCCGGATGGTCCGCCTGCACTTGCGTCACTCCGGTCACCGCGCTCAGCTTAAATCGTCCGCCATGCTCCAGCACAATCGCCGCCCGTTCGTACGGAATCACAGCTTGCGGCGCGTTCACGATTGTTTGCAGCATCCTTTCCAGATTCAGCGTCGAGGTGATTTCGTGGCTGACCTTGTTCAGCGTCTCCAGCACTTCCACCTTGCGCTCGGCCAAAAGCAGGCTGGCGTTATGCAGCGCCGTCGAAGCCGTCTCTGCTAGGTTGCTCAGCGTAAACAACTCGTCTTCATCAAACGGCGTACCGTCCAGTTTGTTGACCGCCTCGACGACCCCCACAAGCGCCGAGTTTTCCAGAATCGGCGCAGCCACCAGGGAAAAAACTCCCGCGTCCCCCGCACCCTTGTTGCGCAGTATCAACCGCTCGTCATTCGGGTCACTGATGCAAACCGGCTCGCCATCGTCGGAAATTGTTCCCGCCACGCCTTCGTTGGCCTTCAGCTTTTGCCCCTTAAACGAAGTCGCGTCTTGGCCCGCCTGGTGCATCAGCTCCACTGACTCGTCCGGCAACATCAGCCAGATATTCACCGCTTGGCATTCCAGGATTTCCGAGAGCTTCATCCCGATCAGCGGCAACAGCTCATCCATCTCCAGGGTCGAGGAAAAAACTTTTTCCAGGTCATAGAGCTGCGTCAATCGAGTGATTGACGTCATCGTCCCGTGCCGCTCCTCTTCGTACGTTCCCGCCGTTGCAATCGCAGCGGCCGCGACCTCGGCCGCAGGCAACAACGCGTCCACCGATTCCGCTGAAATCTCCTCCTCAAAAGCGAGGATTTCCAGCGCCCCGATCAGGTTTTCGTTGTGAATCAGCGGGAGATACGTGAGCGACACCAGCGATTTCCGGATATCGATGTGCGGATAATCTTCCCGCTTGGTTTCCGCCGCCGCCCGATTGATTGGCTCGCTGGTGGCAAACATAGCCCCCAACAGCCCGAA
>DATLVJ010000777.1:0-4108 GCA_035577585.1 Candidatus Limnocylindrales bacterium | reverse complement strand
GGAAAGACGTTCATTTTGAAGATTGCGCAGCCGGGGCAGGTGTTTGGACTGAACTCGATCGTGACGGGGAGACCGTACGAGGTAACGGTGGAGACGATGCAGCCGTGCCAGATTGCATATGTGAGCAAGGAAGATTTTCTGAGACTCATCAAGGGGAACGGAGAGGCGTGTTTGCGGGTGGTCCAGCAACTGGGTCAGGAGTGCCATTCGGCGTACGAGGTGATCCGGTCACTGGGGCTGGCAAGTTCGGTTTCGGAGAAGTTGGCGAAGTTTTTGGCGGGCTGGTCGGCCGAAGGGCGGGAGAGCGATGGGGCGGTAAGAGTGAAGCTGGCGCTGACGCATGAGGAGCTGGCGCAATTGATTGGATGCTCGCGGGAGAGCGTGACGCGGACACTGAGCGAGTTCAAGAGGCAGAGGCTGCTGGAGTTGAATGGATCTACGCTGCTGGTTTGGAATAAGGCGGGGTTGGAGATGTTGGCGGCGGTTTGAGGAGATTGGGAGAGAACCGAAAGAAGCTATCGAATAGAAGGCAGGGGGGAGGAGGTGGCGATTGAAGCGAGTCGCGGTAATGATCGTTGGTTGCCAAGATCCCTCCACTCCATGGCGGACGCGCCAAACCGCGGCGCGGGAGAAAAAATCGGCCATTCCGGTCGGGGTGACAGTCATCTTGCGAATAGGCGATGTTGCCCTCCCACGAGGCTCATAGGTGGAAGGGGTCGTTTTTCTAGTAATTAGACCTCCCTAGTGCCGAACCGAGACCTCGGAGCTTCAGATCCTTCATCATCCTTAATAACTCGTCGCCTCCTGCCGGTTTGGCGCTGTAGTTCCCTTCTCATATCTAAGATGGAACTTTTGGGCGCACCTTGGCGTATTGGTAGACAAGGAGTGTGCCATGAAGACTTTCAAGGGAATCCTCGGATTTGGTATTGCGGCGGCTTTGGCGGCGGCCACTTTCCTGCCAGTGCGAGCGTTTGCGCAAGAGACGACATCCACTACGACAACCAGCGCCAAGGCAACGGAACAGTGGATCCACGTGCGGGTGGAGAGCAAAGAGGATCATGGGGAGACGGTGCGGGTGAACGTGCCGGTGGAGATGGCGGCAAAGGTGTTGCCGGCGATCAATAAAAACAATTTGCATGATGGGAAGGTGCACATCGATTCGATGCATACGAACGATGTGGATCTCCGGACAATTCTGGATGCGGTGCGGAGTTCGCGTGACGGCGAGTATGTGACGGTGCAAGGGAGCGACAACGACGTGCGAGTGGCGAAGAGCGCGGGATATTTGTACATCCATGTGACAGATAAATCCGAAGGCAAGAAAGCCGCGGCGAAGGATGGGAAGGGGGAAGCGAAGATCTCGGCGGGCCATGAATCGAGAGTGGAGGTGAAGGTTCCGATGAAGGTGGTGGATGCGCTGTTCTCGGCAGGCAAGGATGAGCTAGACCTGGTGGCGGCATTGAAGGCGCTATCGGCGCATGGAGATACGGAACTGGTGACTGTGAAAGATAAAGAGAATACGGTGAGGATATGGGTGGATTCGAAGAACGTGGCGGAGTGAATGGGCTACGGGAGAAATGAGCAGCCGGTTGGAGACGAAGCATTTCCTCAGGGGCTAAAGCCCATTTCAGCTGGGTTTTAATGTCGGAGCTAAAGCTCCGACCCCCAATAGTGACTTTTCCCGCCAGCAACGAGGCGAGGGGATTTAAGGAGGAGAGCATGTTGATATTGGCAAAGGCGGCTTTGGGAATCGGCGCGACCCTGGCTATGGCCGGCGCGTATGTGCTTCATGAGGGAGTAATCCGGGTGGACGTGGATGAGCATCGCGAGGGCGGTTCGCACGTGCATTTCTGGATGCCGGCGACGGTAGTGTCGGCGGGGATGCATTTGGCGCCGAAGGATCAGGTGAACCGGGTGACGGAAGAGGCGCGGCCATTTTTGCCGGTTCTGCGCGAGGTGGCGAAGGAGTTGGAGAAGTATCCGAATGTGGAGTTGGTGGACGTGACGGATGCGCGGGATCATGTGCGGGTGGCGATGGTGGATGGGAAATTGCAGATTGATGCGGTGAGCGGGGATGGGGACGTGGTGCATTTGAGCGTGCCGGCGCGGGTGTTGCGGGATGTGGCGGATGAGTTGGAAGAGAGGGCGCCGGGGGTATGAGGGGAGTAGAGACAACGGATAACAGCGATCATCGGGACTTGGTGGATACCGCGAGTAGTGGATGTGGAGTGTTGGCTGCCATGGTCCCTCCACTCCGAGGCGCAAAAGACGCGCCTCTCCGGTCGGGATGACAGAGTAAGGCAAAAGCACGACTGCTTCGGCTTGGCTGAAGGCAACCGAGAGGGGCGCCCGGAAATTTAAGAGAGAGTCGAGATTGGAGGCGCCGAAGCTCGAAAGAGCCTAAGGGCTGGCGGACTCAGTCTACGCGGCGGCGGGGATGCGAGTTAGGTGCCGGGAGTGCCTGGGATGAAGTAGATTTCAAATAGCAGGTGTTCTTTTTTCCAACCGGCGCGCTGCAACATGCCACGGCCGGTTTCAACCATGCCGGGGTGCCCACAGAGATAAGCGGTCGTGTTGTCTGGAGACAGATTCCAAACTTCAACATATTTGCGGACCAGGTCGTCGACACGGCCAAGTTCGCCATGCCAGTCCGGGTTATCCCAAGTGCGGCTGATGGTGGGAACATATTTGAACCAAGGGGCTTCGGCAGCGATTTTTTCGAGTTCGTCGCGATAGCCGAATTCGTGGGCGTGGCTGGAGCCATGGACACAAAAGAGGCGATGCTCGCCGGGCATGGGCGACCCGCCCTTTTTCCAATCCTGAAAAATCGTTCGGACATAACTGACGTAGGGCGCAACTCCCGTGACGGTGCCAAGGAGCAAGTGATTGGTGTGGCCGCTCTTCAGATCGAGAGTGAAGCGGCCCTTGGCGAAGCGCCGGAGATAAAGGGGATTATCTTCCTTGAGGATGTTCAGGAGCGGGGTGAGTTGGCCAGCGGGAACGTGTTCGATAAAGAATTCGAGGGCGCGCTCGTAGGGTGAAGAGACGATGGAGTAGGCGCGCTCAACGCGTTTGCCGTCGCGATCGAGACCGAGGGTGGCGTATTGACCGGCTTTGTAATCAAAGGAGCCGCCGGGATCGACTTTGAGGACGAAAAGATCTTCGGCGATTTGGCGGCGTTCAACGACCCGCGCAGGCAGAAACTTTTCCGATGGTGTATCCAAGAAAGCCCCTTAACGAAGAGGATGGAAAATCGGTGGAACGGGGCAGGCAGGACGCGAAGGCGATCCACCTGGGAGCAAAAAAGATTTTAGAACAGAAGCTGCAAATGCTCAAGGCCAGGATTGGAGTCTACGGGTGCTGCTGATGTTCCTGCTGCATCTGCTGCATCATTTGCTGCATGTCGAATTGTTTTACGGGGCCGGTGATGCGGTCGGCGGCATTGTCGAGGAGTTTGGAGAGAACCTGGGTGCTGCCGTTGGCGCTGATTTCCTTGACCATGCCGAAGGGAACGACTTTGTCGCTGGTCCAGACTTCGGCGTGAGTCTTCTCGTTTCGCCAGTGTTCGCAGGAAAAAGTGCCGGCAGGGACGGTGATCGAGTCGGTGCCGACGGAGTGCCAGTCGGCCATATTTTCCTCAATTTTCTCCTTGCGAGCGGCATTCATCCTCATGGGCATTTCCATGGCTTGCTGGCCCTGGGGCTGAAAGATCATTCGATGGATTTGAAAATCGGCGGGAGTGATAAGGCTTTTGCCGAGAAAGGTTTTTCCCTGGGGGTCGGTGGAATAGATCTGCATCCAGTAGCTGTCCTTGCCTTCGAAAGAATCCTTGCCGACGATGGAGATCTCGCTGGTGCGGGAAGCCTTGCCGTCCTTGTCGGTGTCGAGATAAACAGCGCCTTTGCCGACGACGGGGTGAAAGGCTTTGGTGATGGAGGGGCGCTTGAAGAGGTCCATGCCCATCTGAGCGTGGGATGGAGAAGCGGCGACGAGAGGAATTGCCGCAAGAATTACGAGGGCTAATTGGGCGCGTTTCATTTTTCTCCTTCGAGGGTGGAGGACAGTGAGGCCCGAGGTTGGGGGTCGGGCAGCTCCGTGAGGGGATTTC
>DATLVJ010000776.1:0-2739 GCA_035577585.1 Candidatus Limnocylindrales bacterium | reverse complement strand
CAAAGGAATTGATACGACCAGCGTTCCTGGGGATACGCTGACCGTGCCGGTTAGCCCGCAGATTGCGCCAATCCTGGCTCGATATCCGCTGCCGAATGATCCCACGGGTTCATTTGGGGCGCGAACCTACTCGGCATCCTCGAAAATCGCAACGGACACAAACCAATTTTCGATCCGCCTGGACCACAGGCTCTCCGACAAGGCGACGCTTTTCACGCGCTTCAGCCTGAACAACGTGAACGGCCCGACAACGAATCCGGACCAGACGGCAATCGATCCCACCTTCGCGGTGACATTTTTCGATCACCAGCGCAACGCGGCGGTGAGCTATGCGCGGACGTACTCGGCGCAATTGAACTCAACAACGATGTTCGACTATGTGCGAAGCACCCCGGTGTTCCCTGCCAGCAACCACACGGACGTTGCGCTGGCTTTCGGGGACGGGCTGTTCGCGGGATTCAATTCGGCGGACGGATCAATTTTCGGATCATATGGAAACGTTTTTCAGTTCAAGCACGACATGAGCTACACGCACCGCGGGCACGTCTTCAAATGGGGCGTCGATATCCGCTGGAACCGGGACACTTCCGTGTTCGGGACGAATCCGAATGGTGCGTATTCCTTTGGGGGAGGCACGGCCTTTTCGCCCGTGTTCATCCCATCCGCCAGCGGGACGCATGACATTCAGGTGGGAGATAAGCTGCGCGATTCGTTGCTGGGCCTGCTGACGGCGACGCCGTACCAATACTCGATTTCAGCTCCCTACCAGCTGACTCCCCAGGGAAACCGATTTGACGAAGCGGCAGTGAGGCGCGAGGCATATGCGTTTTATTTTCAGGACACCTGGAAGGCGACCTCAAAGCTGAGCCTCAATTATGGATTACGCTACGAAGTGAACAGCCGCATTAAGGAAGCGAATCACAGAACGTCGGTGGCCACGCCGGTGGGGCCGGACGGGAATCCTTCTGATTTTCTGACGCCGGGAGCGACGCAGAACTTCTTGTATAACCCGCAGCCAATATATCCGCTTGATCGGAATGGATGGGGGCCGCGCCTGATGGTGGACTACGGGCTGTCGAAAAAGACCACCCTGCACGCGGGCGGGGCGATCACCACGATCCTGCCGAACCTGTGGCAGGACAATTTCGTGACGGGTGGATTGCCATTTGTGGTGCAGCCGCTGGTAACAGCGCAGCCGGGTGCGCCGGTTCCCTTTTCAAACTCGATTGTGCCGCTTCAGGTCCCGGAGCCGTTTACGACTTTCGGTCAGCCCTTGTTCGCATCGGGAAGCACTTCGAACGTGGCGGCGAACACGCCGATAGATCTGGCGAGATTTCAGCAGGACCTGGAGGCTCTGACCCCGGGAAACGAAACGCAACTGCTGAGCGTCAGCGTGATGTCGCGGCATTTCAAGAACGGATTCATCGGCACGTACACCGCGGGAGTAGACCACGAGTTTGGGTGGGTGCGGTGGAGCGCGGCGTACGTGGGAACTGCGGGGATTCATCTCGCCCGTGTGTTTGCACCAAACGGGTACAACGGAGCGGGGCCGGAATTCGCGCGTTTCACGCAATTTGACGCTTCGGGCAAGGCGATCAGCGGATTCGGGCCGGAGTATGTGATGGTCAGCGATTCACATTCGAGTTACAACGCGCTGCAAACCAGCGTCAGCGGAACGAAAGCAAAGCTCGGGCTGAATTTTGCGGCGAGTTATACGTTTTCGAAATCGATGGACGACACGAGTGCGGTGCTGGGAGGAATACCAGGCGGAGCTGGGGCGATCCTGCAAACGTTTGCGCAAAACCCTCTGGATGAGCGAGCGGAAAAAGCCGTATCCACGTTCGACGTGAAACACGTTTTTTCGGTGAGCGTGTTTCAGGCGTTGCCGTTCGACAAGGCGGGTTTCCTGCAACCCGTGAGCCGGTACGTCACGGGTGGCTGGCAACTGCTGAACATCACCACCATCCTGAGCGGGCCTCCGTTCTCCGTTTATTCCGGATCGCAGCAGACGGAAGCGGGCGCAGGCGGAACGGACCGGCCGGATTTGCTGACGATGCCGGATTTTTCCACCAGCCGGACAAGGCGTGAAGATTACTTTGGGCGGGGCGATAACAACTACACATTTTTCTCAATCCCGGTGGGGCAGTTCGGGACGCTGGGTCGTAATACTTTTCGCGCGCCGGGCTACAAGCAATTTGATTTTGCTTTGATCAAAAACACGCCATTCGGCCGGCGGGGGAAGAGCGACCTGGGCCTGGTGGAATTCCGGGCGGAGTTTTTTAATGTCTTCAATACGGTGAATTTCGGGCTGCCATCGAATACGGTGCTGGGAAGCGGGTTTGGCGTTATCAGCCATACGGCGGGCAATTCGCGGCAGATCCAGCTTTCGTTGAAGCTGATATTTTAGGTCGCGCCTGGGAACGCTAGTCGGGAGATTGGCGTTTCCAGGGATAGTTAGAGCAATTCGCGGATGGCGGTGTCGATTTGGATGTGGGTGCATGGATTGCCGCTAATGAGGAAGATCCGGCCGTGGGCGAGGGAGAAGCGAACGAATCGGCTGATGTGGTAGTCCTCGTCGAGAGAGGTGAAGAGCTTGATGGTTTCTTCGGGGCCCAGGGCAAAGCTTTCCAGGGCGACGGGCTCGCCAGCTTG
This sequence comes from Candidatus Limnocylindrales bacterium, assembly GCA_035577585.1. Lineage (GTDB taxonomy): Bacteria > Acidobacteriota > Terriglobia > Acidiferrales > UBA7541 > Acidiferrum. Next base: position 87 of record DATLVJ010000776.1, on the reverse strand, counting down.
TTGGGCGAGCGATGAGTAAAGGTCGACGACTTCGTTGAGACTCAGCATATTGGGAATAGAGTGGGCAACATGCGATTGTGCAGGCTG
>DATLVJ010000775.1:0-3512 GCA_035577585.1 Candidatus Limnocylindrales bacterium | reverse complement strand
GCCGTGTCCTATGTTGGATTGCGAGCCGACGAGCCTTTGCGAGAAGGCGGAGATTACGCAAATGTCCCCGGCGTTCAAATGGATTTCCCCTTGCGGCGCTGGGGATGGGGAATAACCGAAGTTATGAAATATCTCCAAAAGCGAGAAGTCGTGATTCCAAAACGCACCGATTGCATGCGTTGTTTTTTCCAACGGTTGATCGAGTGGTATGAGTTGTGGCGCGATAATCCGACTGCTTATGCGGATGCTGAACAACAAGAGGCGTTCACTGGGCACACTTTTCGTTCGCCAGGGCGCGACACTTGGCCGGCTGCACTGTCCGGATTGCGCGCAGAATTTGAAAAAGGACGTATCCCAAAGGAAACGCGGCGTGATCCGTTGCAATGTCGGGTTTGTCGCCTATGACCGAATTTTTCTTCGATCCCACGCACAACATCCTGGTCTACCCGCGCAGTGACATCATTACGCGGGTGATCCCGGAGGCGCGGGAATTCAACGGGCACTATGTTGGCGTGCCGCGCACTCTGCGCAACTCGCAGATCCTTGCCCACTACAACTATCCTATTGTTCCCGTCATGGACAATTACGATTGGCCGATCGAGCCGGGACGCAAGCCGCTCCCACACCAGAAGATCTATGCCAATTTCCAGGTGACGCACCCCCGTTGCTTCAACCTGGGCGATCCCGGCACCATGAAGACTTTGTCGTCTCTCTGGGCGATGTCCTGGCTGATGCAGCAGCATCCGAAGGGAACTTTCAAAGCGCTCATTATCTGCCCGCTGACCATCATCGAAACCGGATGGGCTAAAGCGATTTTCCGCAATTTTCTCGGCCGGCTGACATTTGAGATCCTTCACGGGACTCCCGAAAAGCGCCTTGCGCTTCTGAACAAGAATGTCGATTGCTATCTGATCAATTTCGAGGGGCCCGGCATCGGCGCACATACTCGCAAGCGGTTCGAGCTGGACGGATTTTCGAAAGTGCTCGCCGCGCGGGACGATATCAAGCTTGTGATCATTGATGAATCAAGAGCTTATGGAGACGCCACCAGCAAGCGAAGCCGGCTGGCGCGCGCTATTTTTGGAAACCGCCCCTATCAATGGCAGCTGTGCGGGAGCCCTACCCCGCAGGCGCCGACCGATTGCTACGGTATGGCGAAGCTTTTGAATAATGCTTATGGCAAATCCTTCACGACCTTCCAGGCTGAAACCATGTACAAGCTCCCGCACTCGGCATTTCGCTGGGTGCCGCAGCGGGACGGATATATCAAAGCCAGGCGCATTCTGACCCCCGCGATCCGATTCGCCCTTGACGAGATATGGCAGGGGCCTGAACAGACAATTCAGGAAGTGCATATTGCACTTTCCGATGAACAGAAAAAATTACTGGCGGATTTGAAACGCGATCTGACTATGCTTGTTAAATCCGGGCAGGTTATTACCGCTGCAAATGAAGCCGCCGCGCGTCTCAAACTGCTGCAGATATGCGCCGGAGCTGTGTACGATGAAAACCATAAAAAATATGTCGTTGATTGCACTTCCAGATTAACAGAAATCAAAAGAATCATTGACAGTACGCAGCGCAAAGTGGTTATATTTGTGAACTTCACATCAGTAATTCACATGCTGCAGCGACACTTGACGGAGACGTGGCGCAAACAGCATTCGACTCTGAAATGCGGCGTGATAAACGGTGCTGTTTCCGATAAAGATCGTGTCATCTTGTTGAATACGTTTGGAAGTGATCCCGATTTGAAAGTCATGATCGTGGATCCAACCACAACAGCCCATGGAATTAACGAGTTCGTAGCAGCGGACACGGGAATATGGGCAGGCCCGTGTGATCGAACGGAATTGTGGATCCAGGGAAATGCCAGAATTCGCCGCCCGGGACAGACATTTCCGTCCACAATTTTCCAACTGTTCTCGACACCGACGGAGCAGGAAATGTTTCGAAGACTGGAAAATAACACAAGCATGCAAGGACTGATGTTGGATATGGTCCGGAAAGGGGAGTTGTGAGCAAGAAAACACCAAGGAAGGCGTCGACCTACCGCGGCGCGCGCCGGAACGCCGCCAGGGGATACGTCTGGCGATCGTCGGCGCAAATCAAAGATCGCAGGTTCCTGGGACCTATTTACGAGAACAGCAAATTCCGGAGGATTTTGAATGCCTAGAGGGAAACGAGCCGAAAAGCCTGTGCAGGTCCAAGCAATAGAACCAGGCGAAAACCAAAGTATTTCGATCGAACCCAATTTCTCCGATTCGGATGAGCAGCTGGTAAAGCGGTTCATCGACCTGGACGATTGGGTTAAGGCAGAGAAAAAGCGATTTGCCAACTTCATGGAAGGGCACACGCAAAAGCTTGAAGTAATCCGTAATGAATTCCTTCGCCGGCTCATTGAGCGGAAATCCGACAGCACCAAAACCGAGTACGGAACCGCGTATAAAACGACTTTGTTTAATCTGGCTGTCACGCCGGAAGAAACTGCGCCTTATACGCGCGAGATCGACGGCGTCGTGACGGAAAGCCGGGGACGCGAGGCACTCCTGGATTTCGCTTTGGATCATTGGGACGAGATTGGCAACGAACTTCTGATGATCGACGCCCAAAAGGATGCAGTAAAACGCTGGATGGAAGAACACAACGGGCTTCCGCCTCCCGGTATCAAAATGACTCCGTTCATCAAGGTCAATATTAGGAGATCGTGACATGGAAGAATCCGAACTCTTAAAACGTTTGGACGAACTTGCAGCTTTAAAAATTGGAGACCCCATTCCTGAGTGGTTGCCAGCGAATGACTGGGGGACTCCAGTATCGGAGTTGTGCCGCGAAGCCGCTGATAAAATACGATTTCTCCGCGGAGTCGCCGGAGTTGTTTCAAAATGAGCACCCAACGTATCGGCGGAGAAGTCGTATTCGAATGCGACGGTTGCGGCGAAACGTTCGAACTCGGAGATCCGGATTTCACAACCACCTGGAACGCTGCCAAGCGTGACGGCTGGACAACCCGCAAAATCGGCAAGGATTGGATTCACACCTGCGGCGATTGCAACATTGAAGAGGACAACAAATGACACAATACCAACTTCCCGCCCACCTTATGAACCGACAGTCCAAAACCGTCGGGCAGACACTCCAGAATAATCTCGGAAAGAACAATCCGCCCCATCTCTCGATCGAGGGAGGACGGTTCACGCTCGTCGACGCCAACGGCAATGATCAGCCGGTGCAGACATTCGACCCGCAGCTCGGGCCTTACATCGATATCAACATCATCGACGTGAACGATCACATCAGCAAGATATTCTGGGGGGAAGGGAACCAATATAATCCCAACGCCCAGAGCTATCTGCCGCCGCTCTGTTTCAGCGATAACGGCATCGGACCGTCGCGCAATTCGTCCGAACCGCAATCGCCGACGTGCGCGCAATGCCCACACAATGTATGGGGATCGGCGACGTCCCGGATTACCGGAAAAGGGATCAAAGCCTGCAGTGACCTGCAGAAGA
>DATLVJ010000774.1:0-2228 GCA_035577585.1 Candidatus Limnocylindrales bacterium | reverse complement strand
CCAGGCGCGCAACACGGGACGGAGGATCGTCATCGTCGGCCTTTGCACGTGGTGCAAGGCCCGCCACCAGAGTCGCGGCGCACAAGAAAGTCAAAAGTTTTATTGCAAATTTTCTCGTTGTCATCATGTCTCTCTTCTCCGGAATTTCGAAACCTTTTTGGCGGACTGATCGGCGTTTTCATTCGATGATGATTGGAAGACTTTCAAGCTGGAATACAGAACAAACTGTATTCCCGACATTTATTTCTTTTAAGGAGCTTCTGCTTCTCGCAAACGCGGCATATCGTGGGGATTGGCAGGAGGCCCCATCTTCGCTGGCCGTTAGCCAGGCAAAACTTGGAAGCACTCCCGCCCTGTTTGCGTTTAAAGATGAGAGAAGCTTAGCCCTTGCTCGCGCCACGAGCGCGTTCGCGCCTGTCTATGTCTTCCGAGGAGCTATCGGAAGCAGCGTTATAGGCACGAACAAATTCGTCGACTTGCTCTTCCGCTGCTTCCTTGGCCAGGCCGTAGCGCTCCTGGATTTTACCGACGAGCTGATCGCGGCGGCCGTTGATTACGGTCAAATCATCATCGGTCAGCTTGCCCCACCTTTCCCTCACCTTGCCTTCTGCTTGCTTCCACTTTCCTTCGATTTGGTCCCAGTTCATGGAATCCTCCCGTTTGATTGGTGGGCCACGCGGCGTTCCGAGCGAGAGGAACGAAAAAAAGCGCGACCACTGAGAAGAAGACCACAACGTCGCGCGTGGATGTATACCGTGAACACTGCATGTGGAAAGGAATCGCCCTGTATTTCGAACGAACGCGCGCGAGCAGAGCGGCAATCGAGCGCTAAGGCAACTCCACCCGATAACTAAGGTGAACAGGGTATTTGCCGAAGCTGCATGGGGAAGTACAAAGGGGCGCGGAGTTTTCCTGGCAGTAGTACGCAAACGGGGCCAGGTGAATAGTAAGGAGGCGAAGATGCTGCGCTGGGCGCTGGGATTTTTCATAGTGGCATTGATTGCCGCGGTGCTGGGGTTTACCGGAATTGCGGTTGCAGCCGCAGGAATCGCGAAGATTTTGTTTTTTGTCTTTCTGGTTCTGTTTCTGTTCAGCCTTGTGGGCCATCTATTGAGACGGAGTTGAGAAAAGGAGAAAGACGATGGATTTGTTGGCAACAATTGCTGTGATTCTGGCGATTTTATGGCTATTAGGATTCGTGACGTCGTACACCCTTGGAGGATTCATTCACATTCTGCTCGTGCTCGCAATCATCGTGGTGCTGATTCGCGTGATTCAGGGACGAAAAATCTGAAGGACTGGGGGAAATCGTGAAGGCCTCCACGTTGTCGGGAATCGTTTTGGTTGTCATTGGACTTTTTGCGCTCGCGTATCAGGGAATTTCGTACACCAAGCGGGAAAAGATCGTGGATGTGGGACCGATCCATGCCACGAAAGACACGACGAAGACAATTTCTCTGCCGCCAATCGTGGGTGGATTATCGCTCATCGGTGGAATTGTGCTGATCGCCGTTGGCGTAAAGAAAGACTGAAAATTGCGCGCGCGTTCCGCCCGGTCCGGTTCTTCAGGGAGGGGAAATGAATAGCAAAATGCCGATCGTTGCGGAACAATTGCTGCTTGAGCGGGCGAAAGCGGGAAACTCGGAAGCGTTTTCCGAGTTGGTGCGGCTAAACTCCTCGAGCGTGTATGGAATTTCCTTGAAGATTTTGAAGAATCGCGAAGACGCAGAAGACAATCTGCAAAACGTGTTTTGCAAAGCGTACCGGAAGATTAGCAATTTTCATGGCGAATCGCGAGTCTCGACCTGGCTGTTTCGAATCGCCATCAATGAGGCGCTAATGCAATTACGGCGGCGCTCCGACCGTGAAGTGCGTTTTTCCGACGTTCCAGCCACAGACGACAAAGTGCCGCCAATTCTGGATGCCGAGGATTTGCATTCGAACCCGGAAAACCGCTGCATCCACGCGGATCTGACGGAAAAGGCTTTCCGGGCGTGCAGCCCGACGATGGCAAACATATTCGTATTGAACAAGGCCGAAGGATGGACCAACCGCGAAATTGCCAAGCTCTTTGGTACGAACCCACAGACAATCAAGTCGCGTGTGTTTAGAACCCGAATCCGACTTCGGCAACAGATGGCAGCACTAACTTCCGTTCGCGAATGGGCTTACTGAAGTCACCTAAGTAAAGACGGAGACAGAAGAATCGTCATCCGATTTGCATTGGG
>DATLVJ010000773.1:0-3690 GCA_035577585.1 Candidatus Limnocylindrales bacterium | reverse complement strand
CGATGAGGCGGACCCATTGGTTGGAGAGTTGCTGAGCGGACCAGCCGAAGTAGTCGACGGGTTCGACGCGGCAGGCGGGCTTCGCTTGCGCAGCGCCCTGCGCGCGGATTGCGCCTGGAGAAAATGCGCCAACGAGGCAGCCGAGAAGGATGAGTCTGGCTGAGAAGCGAAGCAAAGGCTGCAAATTCATCTTTCCACCATCCGAGGGGCTGAAGCCCGGGCACGCCGTACTGCGAGAATGAGAGACGACTTTCACTCTGCGAAAACGAAATGAATCGATAGAAAACGAAAGAAAAGCTTTCGCCGCAAGGCTTTTCTATGGTAAATGAACTTTGACGTTTGGGGGCGCAAAATCGCACCGAGCAGAGGAAAAATCCTGAAGATGGGTTTGCCGCTATTGCTGCTGGTTCCCTGCGTGGCGGGGCAGGAACGGAAGATCGACCCGACCTGGCTGCACCGGAAACTGCCCGAGGCGAAAGAGGCGGCGGCCGCTTTTGCGACCGAGAGTTGCCGCTACAAAGCATTGTTCGGCGATGGGGACACCGAAGCGAGGATTCTCCAGAGCGTTTCGCGGTTCGGGGAGATGGAAATCGCGGGACACGGAAATTGCCAAACCGAGGTTTACGCACGGGAAGAAGAGATTTACTTCGTGGTGAGCGGGCGGGGAGTGCTTCATTATGGGGATGAGCCGCACGCGATGCGGCAGTCCGACTTTACCTATTTGGCGCCGGGGGTGAAGCATTCGATTTCGAATGATTCCGGCGAACCTCTGCAGGTGCTGGTGATGAGCTTTAAGATTCCCGCTAAAATCGCGATTAACGCACCGAGCCCGCAGCCAAAGATCGTGAACCTGGATGACGTCAAGGAGGAGACGGTCGGCGGGCACCCGTCCTCGGTGCTCTACAAATTGTTGATCGGGCCACGAAATGGAAAACGGGACGCACTGGATGAGGCATACGTGGTGACGAGCTTTTTCTGGATGAACTTCGCTCCGGGCGGAACAAATTTTCCCCACCACCATGAAACCGCGGAAGAGATCTACCTAGTGATGGACGGAAGCGGCGAAATGGCGGCAGGAAGCGGAATGGACGGGATCGAAGGCCGATTCCCGGCGAAAGCGGGGGATGCGTATTATTTCCGCCCCAACTGCACGGTTGGCTTCTACAATCAAAACCAACCGGGAGCGAAGGCGCACATCCTGGCGGTGCGTTCGCGGATTCCTCTACCAGAAGAAGTCGATTGAGAGAATCGCCCCGTTCCAATGGAGTTCCCGGCAACAGAATGATGATGGTGTAGGGCAAGAATCCACGGAGGTTTGGCAATGTCCAAAGAAAATTCGAGTCGGCGATCCTTTTTTAAGATGTTGGCGGCTGCACCGCTGCTGAGCCAGATTGCGGCGCGCAATCTTTATGCACAAGCGGCGACGGCGATCGGCGTGGATCAGGGGCAGAACGTTTACGCGCGGCTGGGGGTGAAAACGGTAATTAACTGCCGGGGAACGTGGACATTTCTGAGCGGTTCGCTTGAGTTTCCGGAGGTTCGCCAGGCCCAGGAGGAAGCCTCCAAGTATTTCGTGAACATGATCGAATTGCAGCGGGGTGTGGGGCGGCGATTGGCGGAGTTAACCGGAGCGGAATCCGGCATCGTTACTTCCGGATCGGCGGGAGCGATGGCGGCGGCGACGGCCGGATGCATGGCCGGCACGGACGACCACAAGATCTGGCAACTGCCGGACACGACGGGATTGAAGCATGAAGTGATCATGATGGGAGGGCGGAGCGCGTTTGACAGCGCCATCCGGCTGACCGGGGCAAAGCTGGTGCTGGTGTATTCGCTGGAGGAGCTCGCAAAGGCGATCGGCGAGAATACCGCGATGATCTACACGACGGACCTGGGCGAAAAACTGCAGCAGGAATTGAAGGTGGCGAAGGAGCACAAGATTCCCATGCTGCTGGATGATGCGGCGGGAATTCCTCCGGTGGACAACGCGAAACTTTATGCAAGGATGGGGATCGATCTGTATTGCTTTTCGGGAGGCAAGGGATTGCGCGGACCGCAGTGCAGCGGCCTGCTGCTGGGCCGGAAGGATTTGATCGAGGCGGCGTTGCTGAATAGCAGTCCGCGAGAGGGCGCTGTCTGCCGGCCGATGAAGGTGGGGAAAGAAGAGGTGATCGGGTGCGTAGCCGCGCTGGAAACGTGGCTGAAGATAGATGAGAAAAAGTTGTACGAAGAGTGGAATGCGCGGATAGAGCGGATCCGGAAACTTGTGGAGACGGTTCCGCAGGTAAAAACGAGCACGTATGTGCCGGACGATGGAAACCGGTATCCGACATTGAAAGTATCGTGGGACCAGCAAGCGTGGGGATACACAATTGCGGATTGCGTGCGCGAGTTGAGAGCGGGAGATCCGGTTATCGAGGTGCTTGGGACGGACAATCCGAGCCTGGTGACGGCGGTTCGCGAGGGGAATCCGGTACCGACACGAAAAGAGCGCAAAGCGCCGGACCATATTGAGTTGGTGTCCATGACCATCCAGCCGGGGGAAGAAATAATCGTGGGAGAAAGGCTGCGCGCGGTTCTTGGCGCGGCACAGAAGAAACGGGCGTGAAGATGATCGGGCGAGAGAGAGTGTGCGGCTGGTGTTCATGAAACGAACAATTCAGGTGGCGGGAGCATTGTTTCTGATGGCCGGGTTGGCTTGTGGCCCTGGGCTCAGTGCGCAAGAGGGTGTTCGCGCTGTGGCTCCGGAGCGAAGCAAGAGCCCGGGCCAGTTTGTGTCGGCGGCGGTGGATGCCGGGGATTACGTTTACATTTCCGGGCAAGGACCGCGCGGGGCGGACGGCAGCTTGCCGGCAACGACTGGCGCGCAAGTGCGGCAGGCGCTGGAGAATATCCAGGCAATTGTTGCGGCGGCCGGGTTGACGATGGACAACGTGGTGTACACGCAAGTCTATCTGACGGATGTGAGCAAGATGCAGGAAGTGGATGGGGCTTTTGCGAAGTTCTTTTCAAAGGTACCGCCGGCGCGAGCCGTGCTTGGAGTGGCGAACCTGCCGGAACCTCCGGTGCAGATCAATGCAGTTGCGGTGCGCAATCTGGAAGGCCGGCGCCCCGTTTTTCCCGCAAACTATCCGCGCAGCGATTCCTTTTCGCCCGGGATATTGACGCACGACCGGCTGTTCATTTCGAGCATGGCCGGGGTGGAGTCGACGAACGGGAAAATCCCGGACGACCCGGCGGCACAGGTGGAGCTGGCGCTGGATGGAATGAAGGCGGTGGTGAGCGCAGCAGGGCTGGAGTTGGGTAACGTGGTGTTCGTGAACCCGTACCTGACAAAAGAGATTCCGATGAAGGTGATGAATCAGCATTATGCGCGCCGGTTTGAATTTGGAAATACTCCGGCGCGAGCAACGATTGAAGTGGCCAGCCTGCCGGGCGGGGCGCACATTGAATATACGGGCGTGGCGGTGCGGGATCTGCAGACTCGCAAGGCGGTGCGTCCGAAGAATATGCCGCCGAGCCCGACCGCGAGTCCCTGCGTGTTTGCGGGGGAGACATTATATTGTTCGGCGAAGAGCGGGTTTATCCCCGGACCGCATGGGGGAGTGTATGCGTCGACTACGGCGACGCAGCTGCGGCAGACGATGCGCAACCAACTGGATAATCTGGAAGAGGCTGGGATGGATTTCA